>NZ_JBSFWR010000143.1:0-17653 GCF_053594915.1 Kitasatospora sp. NPDC002543
AAGGAACGGACGCTTCCTTCGGACCGCCTTCCAGCGGACCCTCCGGGCTTCGTTCTTTCGTGTTTCCAGCTTATCAGATGTTTTCCGCTCCGTTTTCCGGAGTTTCATTCATCCGATTCGCTTTCGCCTTTCGGCGCTCCCGAACTCTACCAGAGTCATTCGGTCCGTTTTCCCCGGTTGTTCTCGAATTCAGATTCGAGCGCGTTTCCGAGGGGCCGTCCCGTGGGGCAACCTGGAGAACATTACGCACCGGGTCGCCCCACGTCAAACCGGCCTCAGCCGGTGTTGAGCGAGCGTCAGACCTCGACCACGACCGGCAGGATCATCGGCCGGCGGCGGTAGTTGTCCGCGACCCACTTGCCGATGGTCCGGCGGACGAGCTGCTGCACCTGACGGGGCTCCAGCACGCCGTCGCTCGCCGAGCGGTCCAGCGCCTCCTGGAGCTTGGCGACGACCGGGCCGAACGCGTTGTCGTCGATGCCGGAGCCGCGGGCCTGGATGGTCGGACCGCCGACGATCTTGCCGTTGGCCGAGTCGACCGCGACGAAGACCGAGATGAAGCCCTCCTCGCCGAGGATCCTGCGGTCCTTGAGCGAGGCCTCGCTGATGTCGCCGACCGAGGAGCCGTCCACGTAGACGTAGCCCGCCTGCACCTTGCCGGCGATCCGGGCGACGCCCTTCTCCAAGTCGACGCAGACGCCGTCCTCGGCGATGACCACGCGGTTGCGCGGCACACCGGTGGCGATGCCCAGCTCGGCGGCCGCGCGCAGGTGGCGCCACTCGCCGTGGACCGGCATCAGGTTGCGCGGCTTGCAGATGTTGAAGAAGTAGAGCAGCTCGCCGGCCGAGGCGTGGCCGGAGACGTGCACCTTGGCGTTGCCCTTGTGCACGACCTTGGCGCCCCAGCGGGTCAGGCCGTTGATCACCCGGTAGACGGCGTTCTCGTTGCCCGGGATGAGCGAGGAGGCCAGGACGACGGTGTCGCCCTCGACGATGCGGATCTGGTGGTCGCGGTTGGCCATCCGGGACAGCGCGGCCATCGGCTCGCCCTGCGAACCGGTGCAGATCAGCACGACCTCCTTGTCCGGCAGGTCGTCCAGCTGCTTGACGTCCACGACCATGTTGCCGGGGACCTTCAGGTAGCCGAGGTCCCGGGCGATGCCCATGTTGCGGACCATCGAGCGGCCGACGAAGGCGACCTTGCGCTTGTACTCGTGGGCGGCGTCCAGGACCTGCTGGATGCGGTGCACGTGGCTCGCGAAGGAGGCCACGATGATGCGCTTGTCCGCGTTCGCGAAGACGTTCCGCAGCGCCGCCGAGATGTCCCGCTCGTGCGGGATGAAGCCGGGGACCTCGGCGTTGGTGGAGTCCACCAGCAGCAGGTCCATGCCCTCCTCCGCCAGCTTGGCGAAGGTCGGCAGGTCGGTCAGGCGGCCGTCCAGCGGCAGCTGGTCCATCTTGAAGTCGCCGGTGGCCACGACCATGCCGGCGGGGGTGCGGACCGCCACGGCCAGGGCGTCCGGGATGGAGTGGTTGACCGCGATGAACTCGCAGTCGAAGGGGCCGATGCGCTCGCGCTGGCCCTCCTTGACCTCCAGCACGTACGGCCGGATGCGGTGCTCGGCGAGCTTGGCCTCGATCAGCGCCAGGGTCAGCTTGGAGCCGATCAGCGGGATGTCCGGGTTCTCCCGCAGGAGGAAGGGGACGGCGCCGATGTGGTCCTCGTGCCCGTGGGTGAGGACGATGCCGTCGACCTTGTCGAGGCGGTCCCGGATGTAGCTGAAGTCCGGGAGGATCAGGTCCACGCCGGGCTGCTCGTCCTCGGGGAAGAGGACGCCGCAGTCGATGATCAGGATGCGGTCGCCGTACTCGAGGACCGTCATGTTGCGGCCGATCTCGCCGAGGCCGCCGAGCGGTGTGATGCGGAGGGCGCCCTCCTTCAGTGCCGGGGGCGCGCCGAGCTCGGGGTGCGGGTGGCTCAAAAGACTCTCCTCACGACGCACGCCATATGCCCGGGGTCCTCCCCCGGAGACATATGGCGTGCGTACTCAGTGTCGTTTTCCTACTGGGTCTGTGCTCTCGCGCCTTCGGTCCGGTCCAGCGGCGGACCCGGGGAGGTCCGGCGAGCCGGGGCGCGCACGTCCGTGTCTGTTAAAGGTGTACCCCGCCGGCGGCGAGATCCTGCTTCAATCGCTCGATCTCCTCCGGCGTCGCGCCGACCAGCGGCAGGCGCAGCGGTCCGGCCGGCAGGCCCTGGAGTTCCAGTGCGGCCTTGCCGAGGATCACGCCCTGGGTGCGGAACATACCGCTGAACACCGGCAGCAGGCGCTGGTGGATGCTGGTGGCCTTGACCACATCGCCCGCCAGGAAGGCCTCGATCATCGCCCGGAGGTCCCCGGCCACCACGTGCCCGACGACGCTGACCACGCCGACGGCTCCGACGGACAGCAGCGGCAGGTTGAGGATGTCGTCGCCGGAGTACCAGGCGAGGTCGGCGCGGGCGATCGCCCAGGCCGCGGCGCCGAGGTCGCCCTTGGCGTCCTTGTTGGCGACGATCCGCGGGTGCTCGCCGAGGCGGACCAGGGTCTCGTGGCCCAGCGCGACCCCGCTGCGGCCCGGGATGTCGTACAGCATGACCGGCAGCCCGGTCGCGTCGGCGACGGCGACGTTGTGCCGGTACAGGCCCTCCTGCGGGGGCTTGTTGTAGTACGGCGTGACGACCAGCAGGCCGTGCGCCCCGGCCGCCTCCGCCTGCCGGGCCAGCTCGACGCTGTGGTGGGTGTCGTTGGTCCCGACGCCGGCCACCACGTGGGCGCGGTCCCCGACCGCCTCGACCACGGCGCGGATCAGCTGGGCCTTCTCGGCGTCGCTGGTGGTCGGGGACTCACCGGTGGTGCCGTTGACGACGAGGCCGTCGTTGCCGGAGTCCACGAGGTGCGTGGCGAGGCGCTGGGCGCCGTCGAGGTCGAGCGCGCCGTCGGCGGTGAACGGGGTGACCATCGCGGTCAGCACCCGGCCGAACGGCGTCTGGGGGGTGGAGGTCGGAGCCATGCGTCCAAAGCTACTCGTAGGCGGTTGGGGGTCACCCATGCCGGTCCGGTGTTCGGACAGGTGCAGCGCGTCGGCGGCGCGGACGTGGGATTCCGGTGCTGCCCGCTCGGGGGTTCGGGCAGCACCGGAATCCGTGTTCACGAATGTAGGGAGCGACTAGAAAAGCCGCAATCCAGACATGCCAGACACTCTGCCCATATGCCTGTCGTCCCAGGTCAGGGGGCGACTCGGCCGTGCTTCTCGAAGGCCGCATGGGTGAGCGGCATGAGTCGGGCCCACTGCTCCTCCATCTGCTCGGCGACCATCTCGATCTCGCGCTGCGGGAAGGACGGCACCGCCGAGTTCTCCCGCCGGGTGCGCAGCGACAGGAAGTGCATCAGCGAACGCGAGTTGCAGGTCGCGTACATCGAGGAGAACAGGCCCACCGGCAGGACCGCGCGGGCCACCTCCCGGGCCACCCCGGCGGCCAGCATCTCCTGGTAGCGGGTGTAGGACTCGCGGTACGCGGCCTCCATCGCCTCCGTGGTGGTGCGGTGCTGCTCGGGCGTGCCCTCGTGGAACTCGTACTTGCCGGGGCGGCCCTCCTGGACCAGCTTGCGCTCCTCGCCCGGAACGTAGAAGACCGGCTGGAGCTCGCGGTAGCGGCCGGACTCCTCGTTGTACGACCAGCCGCTGCGGTGCCGGTGGAACTCCCGGAACACGAAGATCGGCGCGCTGATGAAGAAGGTCATCGAGTTGTGCTCGAACGGCGTGCCGTGCCGGTCGCGCATCAGGAAGTTGATCAGGCCCTTGGACTTCTCCGGGTCCTGCTGGAGGGCCTCCAGGGACTGCTCGCCCGCGGTCGAGACCCGGGCCGCCCAGATGACGTCCGAGTCGGCGGCGGCGCTGCGGACCAGCTCCACCGTCACGTCGCTGCGGAAGCTGGGGGCCGTCGGTTCGTCGCTCACGCGTTACTCCTTACGGGTTCGGTGCTGTGCAGCTTGATGGCGTGCTGCATGGTCTTGCGGGCGCGCGGGGTGTCGCCAGCGTCGGCGTAGGCCACGGCGAGGCGGAACCAGACCCGCCAGTCGCCCGGGGCGTCCTGTGCCTCGGCCTGGCGGCGGGCGAACACCGCGTCGGCCGAGGCCCGGTCGATCCGCCCGCCCTTGCTGCGTCGGAGCTCGTCCACCGGCAGGCCGCCCTCGGCCTCCAGCTCGCGGGCCAGCCGCTCGCTGTCCCGGCCGAAGCGGACGGTCTGGCGCAGGAACCAGACGCCGATCACCGGGATCACGAAGGCGCAGACGCCCATGCCGATGCCGAGCGGCTTGCCGGTGGCGACCAGCTGGACGCCCTCGCCCACGCAGACCAGGGCGACCAGCAGCAGCACGCCGGACAGGACGAAGAAGCCGGTGCGCGAGGTCATGACGCCCTCCTGGGAATCGACACTGTCACAGGTCCAGGAAGTGTTCGAGGCCGAAGGTCAGCCCCGGCGTCCCGACGACCTTGCGCGCGCCCAGCAGGATGCCCGGCATGAAGCTGCTGTGGTGCAGCGAGTCGTGCCGGATGGTGAGCGTCTCGCCGGTGTCGCCGAACATCACCTGCTGGTGGGCGAGCAGGCCGCGCAGCCGTACCGCGTGCACCGGCACCCCGTCCACGTCGGCGCCGCGCGCGCCGGGCAGGCTGTGGGTGGTCGGGTCCTGCTGCGGCGGCCGGCCAGCCTCGGCCCGGGCGGCGGCGATCAGCTGGGCGGTGCGGGTGGCGGTGCCGCTGGGGGCGTCCGCCTTGCGGTCGTGGTGCAGCTCGACCACCTCGACCGACTCGAAGTACCGGGCGGCGATCTGGGAGAACTTCATGCCGAGGATGGCGCCGACGGAGAAGTTCGGGGCGATCAGCAGGCCGAGCTCCGGGGCCTCGGCCAGCCAGCCGCGGACGGTGGCGAGCCGCTCGTCCGTCCAGCCGGTGGTGCCGGTGACCACGTGGATGCCGTGGTGCAGGCAGTAGTCGAGATTGCCCATCACCGAGTCCGGGTGGGTCAGCTCGACGGCCACCTGGGCCCCGGCCTCGGTCAGCTCCTCGAGCTTCGACCCGCGGCCGAGGGCGGCGACCAGCTCCAGGTCGGGCGCGGCCTCCACGGCCTTGACCGCCTCGGAGCCGATCCGTCCCTTGGCGCCGATCACGGCGACACGCAGCGTCATGGCAAAGTTCCTCTCACCCAGAAAATCAGCAGATCAGACCAGCAGATCGGCGAGCTTGGCGGCCCGCTTGTCGGTGACCGGACCGATCAGGGCGAGCGACGGCCGGTACGCGCCCAGCACATCACGGGCCACCGCGTGGACGTCCTCCAGGGTCACCGACGCGATCCTCTCCAGCATGTCGTCCACCGACAGGTGGTGCCCGTAGCTGAGCTCGGCCTTGCCGATCCGGTTCATCAGCGAGCCGCTGTCCTCCATGCCGAGCACGGTGGAACCGGAGATCTGGCCGATCGCGCGCTGCAGCTCCTCCTCGGTGATGCCCTCCTCGACCACCTTGGCCAGCTCGGCGCGGCAGATCCGCAGCACCTCCTCGACCCGCTTGGGCTGGCAGCCCGCGTAGATGCCGAACAGCCCGCTGTCCGCGTAGGACGAGGAGTACGAGTAGACCGAGTACGCCAGGCCCCGCTTCTCGCGGACCTCCTGGAACAGCCGCGAGCTCATCCCGCCGCCGAGGGCCGCGTTGAGCACGCCCATCGCCCAGCGGCGCTCGTCGTGCCGCGGCACCCCGGGCACGCCCAGCACCAGGTGGGCCTGCTCGGTGGAGCGGTTGAGCACCTCGACCTTGCCGGCCGTGCGCAGCGCCTTGACGCCGCGGCGGGCCTCGGCGGGGGCGGCCGTGGAGGCCTCCAGCACCGCGGCGAAGGCCTGCTCGACCTGCTTGACCACCTTGCGGTGGTCGAGGTTGCCGGCCGCGGCGACCACCAGGTTCTCGGGCCGGTAGCGGCGGCGGTAGAAGCCGGCGATCTGGTCCCGGGTGAGCGTCCTGATCGTCTCCTGGGTGCCGAGGATCGGGCGGCCGAGCGGGCCGCTGCCGAAGATCACCTTGGCGAACAGGTCGTGCACCACGTCGCCCGGGTCGTCCTCGGCCATCGCCATCTCTTCCAGGATGACGCCGCGCTCGGCCTCCACGTCCTCGGGCCGGATCAGCGAGCCGGTGAGCATGTCGCAGACCACGTCGATGGCCAGCGGCAGGTCGGTGTCCAGGACCCGGGCGTAGTAGCAGGTGTTCTCCTTCGCGGTGAAGGCGTTCATCTCGCCGCCGACCGCGTCCAGGGACGCCGAGATGTCCAGCGCGCTGCGCCGCTCGGTGCCCTTGAAGAGCAGGTGCTCCAGGTAGTGGGTGGCGCCGTTGAGCTGCGGGGTCTCGTCCCGCGAGCCGACGCCGACCCAGATGCCGAAGGTCGCGGAGCGAACCGTCGGCAGGGTCTCGGTGACGACCCGAAGGCCGCCGGGGAGGACGGTGCGGCGCACCGTGCCGGCGCCGTCGACGCCCTTGAGCAGGGTCCGGGTCGTGCCGGGACGCTGCATTACCGCCGGGGCCTGCGCCACGGGGGGTACCTCCAGAGGAAACGCACGCGCGGATGGGCACGTACGGACGAACGCGTGGACAACGGGGTGCGGCCCGCACGCCGGGAGGCGTACGGGCCGCGGGGGTCAGCTAGCGGCGCTTCACTCGGAAGCGGCCTCGCCGCCCTCCTCGCCCTCGATGACCGGGATCAGGGAGAGCTTGCCGCGCGGGTCGATCTCGGCGATCTCGACCTGGACCTTGGCGCCGACGCCGAGGACGTCCTCGACGTTCTCGACGCGCTTGCCGCCGGCCAGCTTGCGGATCTGCGAGATGTGCAGCAGGCCGTCCTTGCCCGGCATCAGCGACACGAACGCGCCGAACGTCGTGGTCTTGACCACGGTGCCCAGGTAGCGCTCGCCGACCTCCGGCATGGTCGGGTTGGCGATCTGGTTGATCGTGGTGCGGGCGGCCTCGGCGGCCGGGCCGTCGGCGGCACCGATGTAGATGGTGCCGTCGTCCTCGATCGTGATCTCGGCGCCGGTGTCCTCCTGGATCTGGTTGATCATCTTGCCCTTGGGGCCGATGACCTCACCGATCTTGTCCACCGGGATCTTGATGGTGATGATGCGCGGCGCGTTCGGGGACATCTCGTCGGGCGAGTCGATGGCCTCGTTCATCACGTCGAGGATGTGCAGGCGGGCGTCCTTGGCCTGCTTCAGCGCGGCGGCGAGCACCGACGCCGGGATGCCGTTCAGCTTGGTGTCCAGCTGGAGGGCGGTGATGAAGTTGCGGGTACCGGCGACCTTGAAGTCCATGTCGCCGTACGCGTCCTCGGCGCCGAGGATGTCGGTCAGCGTGACGTAGTGGGTCTCGCCGTCGATCTCCTGGGAGATCAGGCCCATCGCGATGCCCGCGACGGCGGCCTTCAGCGGCACACCGGCGTTCAGCAGCGACATGGTCGAGGCGCAGACCGAGCCCATCGAGGTGGAGCCGTTGGAGCCGAGCGCCTCGGAGACCTGGCGGATGGCGTACGGGAACTCCTCGCGGGTCGGCAGAACCGGCAGCAGGGCGCGCTCGGCGAGCGCGCCGTGGCCGATCTCGCGGCGCTTGGGCGAGCCCACGCGGCCGGTCTCACCGACGGAGTACGGCGGGAAGTTGTAGTTGTGCATGTAGCGGCGGCGCGTCTCCGGGGAGAGCGTGTCCAGCTGCTGCTCCATGCGCAGCATGTTCAGCGTGGTGACACCCAGGATCTGGGTCTCGCCGCGCTCGAACAGGGCCGAGCCGTGCACCCGCGGGATGGCCTCGACCTCGGCGGCCAGGGTGCGGATGTCGGTGACGCCGCGGCCGTCGATGCGGACCTTGTCCGTGATGACGCGCTCGCGGACGATCTTCTTGGTCAGCGCGTTGTAGGCGGCGCTGATCTCCTTCTCGCGGCCCTCGAACTCGGGCAGCAGCTTCTCGGCGGCCAGCGCCTTGACGCGGTCCAGCTCGTTGTTGCGCTCCTGCTTGCCCGCGATGGTCAGGGCCTGGGCGAGCTCGTCCTTGACGGCGGCGGTCAGCGCGGCGAGGACGTCGTCCTGGTAGTCCAGGAAGACCGGGAACTCGCCGGTCGGCTTGGCGGCCTGGGCGGCCAGCTGCGACTGCGCGGCGCACAGGACCTTGATGAACGGCTTCGCGGCGTCCAGGCCGGAGGCGACGATCTCCTCGGTCGGCGCCTCGGCGCCGCCCTCGACCAGCTTGATGGTCTTGTCGGTGGCCTCGGCCTCGACCATCATGATCGCGACGTCGCCGTCCGGCAGGACGCGACCGGCGACGACCATGTCGAAGACGGCCGACTCCAGCTCGCTGTGGGTCGGGAAGGCGACCCACTGGCCGTTGATCAGCGCGACGCGCACGCCACCGATCGGGCCGGAGAACGGCAGGCCCGCCAGCTGGGTGGAGGCGGAGGCGGCGTTGATCGCGACCACGTCGTACAGGTGGTCGGGGTTGAGCGCCATCACGGTGACGACGACCTGGACCTCGTTGCGCAGGCCCTTGACGAAGGACGGGCGCAGCGGGCGGTCGATCAGGCGGCAGGTGAGGATCGCGTCCTCGGAGGGCCGGCCCTCGCGACGGAAGAACGAGCCGGGGATGCGGCCCGCGGCGTACATCCGCTCCTCGACGTCCACGGTCAGCGGGAAGAAGTCGAAGTGCTCCTTCGGCTGCTTGGACGCGCTGGTGGCCGACAGCACCATGGTGTCGTCGTCCAGGTAGGCCACGGCGGAACCGGCGGCCTGACGGGCCAGGCGGCCGGTCTCGAAGCGGATGGTACGGGTGCCGAAGGAACCGTTGTCGATCACGGCCTCGGCGTAGAACACGTTCTCTTCCACCTGGAAGATCTCCTCTTTCGTACGTCTCCGGGAGAGCGTCCCCGCGCATTGCCTGCGGTGGGCCCCGGGCCCTCGCCAAGGAGGGCGGCAGTCGGGCCGGTCTTCGATCGAAGCCCCCGGAGTGCCCCGCTCGGTCTGCGGGGGTTCCGACGGCCACTACCGAGGACCGGCGCCTCACGGCTGCCGGGCCGGGAAGGGCGGTCCGCGTCTGGACGCTCTCTCGGATGCGGGCGGCTTCCGTTTGAAGCCTTCGTCCCGCGGGGGGTTCGGGTCCTTCTGCCCGGGTGGCGCGCTGGTGCGCCATCACCCGGCATGCCCACAACCCTACGGTGCAATCCTCGGCCACCTGGGGAGGTGCGCGCGAGTTGTTATCTGCGGGCGCCGCGGTTCAACCGCCGCGGCATACGCGCGAGGGGCGGCTCCCCGGTGTGGGGAGCCGCCCCGAGCGGCGTTCTCAGCGGGCGCCGCCGGCGGCACCGCGGCGGATGCCCAGGCGGTCGACGAGCGTACGGAAGCGCTCGATGTCCTTCTTGGCCAGGTACTGCAGCAGGCGGCGACGCTGGCCGACCAGGATCAGCAGGCCACGACGCGAGTGGTGGTCGTGCTTGTGGGTCTTGAGGTGCTCGGTCAGGTCCGAGATGCGACGGGAGAGCATGGCCACCTGGACCTCGGGGGAACCGGTGTCGCCCTCCTTCTGGCCGAACTCGGCGAAGATCTGCTTCTTGACGTCAGAGGCGAGAGCCACTGCAACTCCTTCGGGGTCTACCGAGCGGTCCTGGTCGACAGCACAGGACTCATCGAGAACTCGGTGTCGTGAGCGCGGCCGGCGGTCGGCGCCCCTGGGAGCGGACACACGGCTGCACTCGAAGCCCAAGAGTACCCGATGCCGACGCCCCTCCGGCCGGGGAGGCGTCGGCATCACCCCGCAGACGGCTCAGCCGGTGGCGCCGCGGACCAGCCGGTAGACGTCCAGGACGGCGAGCGCCAGCGGGACCAGCGAGATCAGGGTGAGGCTGTCCACCAGGTCCAGGATGCGCCCCCAGAACGGGGAGACCCCGAGCCGCGGCACCACCAGGGCGATCGCGGTGAGCAGCGCGGCACCGAAGGCGATGGAGGCGGTCAGCCAGATGGTGCGCAGGTCGAGCTGGGTGGTGGAGCCGGCCGCCCGCAGGAAGAACTGCGGGGTGTGCAGGGAGAGCCCGATGATCAGCAGGCTCAGGCCGAGCAGGCCGGCCACGGTCAGGCTGAGCACCTGCGCGGTGTAGCGGAACAGCCGGGCGCGCAGCATGGTGGTCAGGCCCAGGGCGAGCGCGAGCAGCTCGGGGAACACCTCGTCGGTGAAGCCGAGGACGGCGCAGGCGCCGACCACGACCGCGGCGCAGCCGCCGACCAGGCCGACCAGCACCTCGTGGCCGCGCCGGGCCTGGTGCGCGATCCGCTCGTACTGGACGGCCTCGGCGCGCTCGGCCTCCTCGTCGTAGTCGCGGCTGCGGGTGCGGGTCTGGCCGGGGGCGCTGAAGCCGACCGGCAGCCGGGCGAAGCGGGCGGAGAGGCCGGGCAGGAAGCCGACCACCGCGACGGCGGCGACGCCGGTGACGGCGGCGATGTGCCCGGCCGGGGTCTCCGGCAACAGGACGGCCGCGAAGGTGGCGAGCGCGCCGGCCGTGGAGACCAGGGCCGCGGCGACGAACACCGCGTCCTTCTCCGGCAGCAGGCCGGCCAGCAGCACGGCGACCACCAGGACGGCGACGCAGCCGGCCAGGAACTGGAGCCGGCCGGGGCCGTCCCCCGGGTGGGCAACGGCGATGAGGCCGCTGCCGCCGATCACGGCGTGCGGCAGCGCGCCGAGGCCGAGCGCGACGGCCGCGTGGGCGTCCTGGTAGACCCGGGCGCGCACCCCGGCGAGCGCGGTGAGCACCACGGCGGTGACGCCGGCCAGGACGCCGGGCAGGCCGTGCATGTCGTGGCGCAGGTCGGAGAACCAGAGCGCGAAGCCGAGCAGGGTGAGCAGCACCCCGGCGCCGATCAGGCCGAAGCCGCGCATCAGCTCGGCGGTCCAGAACCGGCGGTCGGCCTCGACGGCGCTGGCGATCGCGTCGGCGACGTCGTCGTAGACGGCCGGCGGGAGCGACTCGGCGAAGGGGCGCAGCGCCAGCAGGTCGCCGTCGCGGACCTGCTGGGCGGCCAGCGGCAGCCCGCTGTCGAGCACCGTGCCGTCGCGGCGGACCAGGTGGAAGCCGGTGGGGGCGCCGTCGGGCTGGCTCTGGTTGGCCAGGCGCAGCACCTCGGGGTAGACGTCCGCGAGCGGGACGTCCTCGGGCAGGGCGACGTCGATCCGGCGGTCCGGGGCGACGACCGTCACCCGGCAGTAGCCCGTCGCGGCGGTGCTCATGCGCCCACCTCGCTGCGCTCGCCCATGAGGGCCCCCACCTCGATCCTTCGACGCACTTGGCGCTCCCCCTTGTTGACGGTGCCGAGGCTCGGCGGCGCTCGGGTCTTGCTGTGGAACCGGCCCGACGGGGCCGCGAGTTGGCGCGGCGTTACCCTACCCGTTCGGTTCGTGCCCGCTGCCGGTGCGTACCGGGCCCTGACGGGCGGTGCGGGGGCGACCGTTAGGATCGGCGCCTGCGCAAAGGTACGGGGGCTGCGCTGGGTGGGGCGTCCTCAGCCGCCGGATTCCCGTACGGACCGTGCGCACATCGCGTGAGGGCTGATGCCGAAGTGACCGATCGACGCCGCGGGGTGGATGACACATGGGTGTGATCACGGTGAAGCGACCGGCCAGGGCGTATCCGCCCACCGTGCCGGACGAGCCGGTGGAGCTGGTGAGCCCGCCCGAACTGCCCCGGCAGGGCGGCGAGGACTGGCTGATGAGCATCCTGCCGATGCTCGGCATGGGCGGCTCGGCGGTGTTCTTCTTCTCGCCGGGGGCCGCGGCCCCGATGAAGATCATGGGCGGTCTGATGATCGCCTCGACGCTCGGCATGGTGCTGGCGCAGATCGTCCGGGCCCGCAAGGGCGGTTCGACCGCGATGGCGGACGAGCGCCGCGACTACCTGAAGTACCTCCAGCAGACCCGCCGCCAGGTGCGCCGCACGGCTGATCGCCAACGCGGCGCGCTGCTGTACCTGAACCCCGCCCCGGACCAGCTCTGGTCGATCGTCGAGGACGGCCGGCGGCTGTGGGAACGGCGCACCGGGGACGGCGACTTCGCACAGATCCGGGTGGGCCTCGGGCCGGTGCAGCTGTCCACCCCGCTGGTGGCGCCGCAGACCGCGCCGATGGACGAGCTGGAGCCGCTGTCCGCGGCCGCGATGCACTCCTTCCTGAAGGCCCACGGCACTCTCCAGGACCTGCCGCTGGCGGTCTCGCTGCGGGCCTTCTACCACATCACGGTGTGCGGGGACCCGGACTCGGTCTACGGGAACGTGCGCGCGATGATCGCCCAGCTGACCACCCTGCACTCGCCGGACGACCTGATGGTGGCTGTCGCGGCCGCGCCCGGTGCGGCCGAGGAGTGGGAGTGGACCAAGTGGCTCCCGCACAACCAGCACCGCAAGGAGGCGGACGGCGCGGGCTCGCGCCGGCTGTTCGCGTCCGACCTGGGCGACCTGGAGTACCTGCTCCAGGACGAGTTGGCGGGCCGCCAGCGCTTCGTGCGGGAGGTGGCGCCGCCGTCCGACCAGCCGCACCTGGTGGTCGTCATGGACGGCGCCGGGGTGCCGCACGACTCGCTGCTGGCGAGCCCGGAGGGCGTGCAGGGCGTCACGGTCATCGAGGTGGTGCCGGGCGAGGTCGACGAGCCCAGCGGGCACCTGATGGTGACGGTGAGCGCCGAGGAGCTGGTGCTGCGCTCGGCCTCCGGCGCGACGTACACCGGCAAGCCGGACCTGCTCTCGGTGTGGCAGTCCGAGGCGCTGGCACGGCAGTTGGCGCCGTACCGGATCTCGGCCGGCGGGGACGACGAGCCGCTGCTGTCCAACCTCGACTTCACCGACATGATGAGCTCGGGCGACCCGGGCTCCTTCGACGTGGCCCGCAGCTGGCGCCCGCGCGCCCAGCACGAGCGGATGCGGGTGCCGATCGGCGTCGGCGCCAACGGCGAGCACGTCTACCTGGACATCAAGGAGGCCGCGCTGGAGGGCATGGGCCCGCACGGCCTGTGCGTGGGCGCGACCGGTTCCGGCAAGTCGGAGCTGCTGCGCACGCTGGTGCTGGCGCTGGCGATGACCCACACCTCGGAGATCCTCAACTTCGTGCTCGCCGACTTCAAGGGCGGCGCGACCTTCTCCGGCATGGCGGACATGCCGCACACCTCCGCGGTGATCACCAACCTGGAGGGCGAGCTCACCCTGGTCGACCGCATGCGCGACGCGATCGAGGGCGAGCTGCACCGCCGCCAGGAGCTGCTGCGCTCGGCGGGCAACTACGCCAACATCCACGAGTACGAGCGCGCCCGGGCGGCCGGCGCCGCGCTGGACCCGCTGCCCTCGCTGGTCCTGATCATCGACGAGTTCTCCGAACTCCTCACCGCCAAGCCCGACTTCATCGAGATGTTCATCCAGATCGGCCGGATCGGCCGCTCGCTGGGCGTGCACCTGCTGCTGGCCTCCCAGCGTCTGGAGGAGGGCAAGCTGCGCGGCCTGGACACCTACCTGTCGTACCGGATCGGTCTGCGCACCTTCTCGGCCGCGGAGTCCCGGGCGGCGATCGGCGTGCCGGACGCCTACCACCTGCCGCCGGTGCCGGGCGTCGGCTACCTGAAGTTCGGCGAGGACGTGATGGACCGGTTCAAGGCCGCGTACGTCTCGGGGCCGTACCGGGCGCCGGGGCAGCAGCGGTCGACCGGCGGGCGGCGGGTCGCCGCGCGCCCGGTGGAGTTCACCGCCTCCTTCGTGGACCTGCCGGACCCGGTGGAGGAGGAGGTCGCGCCGCGGGCCCCGGAGCAGGACGACGCGCTGGTGGACACCGTGCTCGACGTGTTCGTCCAGCGGATGGCCGGCCAGGGCCCGGCCGCGCACCAGGTGTGGCTGCCGCCGCTGGAGGAGGCGCCCACCATGGACCACCTGCTGCCGCCGCTGCAGGTCGTGCCGGAGCGCGGGCTGACCGCGCCCGGCTATCCGGCGGGCCGGCTGCGGGTGCCGATCGGCGTCGTCGACAAGCCGCGCGAGCAGAAGACGGACATCCTGGAGGTCGACTACGCGGGGGCGGCCGGCCACGGCCTGATCGTGGGCGGCCCGCGCTCCGGCAAGTCGACCGTGGTGCGCACCATGGTGGCCTCGTTCGGCCTCACCCACACCCCGCTGGAGGTGCAGTTCTACCTGCTCGACTTCGGTGCGGGCAGCTTCCAGTCACTGGGCGGGCTGCCGCACGTCGGCGGGGTGGCCGGACGCCTGGACGTGGACAAGGTGCGCCGGATGGTCTCCGAGGTGCACGGGGTGCTCAACCGCCGCGAGGAGCTGTTCCGGGCCGCCGGGATCGACACCATCGCGACCTACCGGGCCCGCCGGGCGGCCGACCGACTGCCGGACGAGCCCTTCGGCGACGTCTTCCTGGTGATCGACGGCTGGAACACCTTCAAGCAGGAGTTCGAGGTCCTGGAGCCGGTGATCGGCGACATCGCCCAGCGCGGCCTCGGCTACGGCGTGCACCTGGTGATCACCGCGGCCCGGTACGCCGAGGTGCGCCCCGCGCTGAAGGACCTGCTGCAGAACCGGACCGAGCTGAAGCTCGGTGACGCGATGGAGTCCGAGGTCGACCGCCGGGTGGCGCAGAACGTCCCGGCGCTGGCCGGGCGCGGCATCACCGCGGAGCGGCTGCACTTCCTGTCCGGCCTGCCCCGCCTGGACGGCTCCTCCTCGGTGGAGGACCTCCAGAACGGCGTGGCCGGGCTGGTGAGCGCCGTCGACGGCGCCTGGACCGGCCCGCGCGCCCCGCAGGTGCGGATGCTTCCCGCCGTGCTGGACGGCACCTCGCTGCCGAAGGGCTTCGAGCACCCGGAGCGCGGCGTCGCCTTCGGCGTGGACGAGGCGGAGCTGGCGCCGGTCTTCGTCAACTTCGAGACCGATCCGCTGTTCATCGTCTTCGGCGACACCGAGTCCGGGAAGTCGGCGGTGCTGCGGATGCTGATCAAGCAGATCACCGAGCGCTACACCCCGGACCAGGCCGGCATCGTGGTCGGCGACTACCGGCGCGCGCTGCTCGGCACCGTACCGCCGGAGTACCTGGTGGAGTACGCGGCCGCGCAGCCGGCCATGGCGGCCATCGTGGACATGCTGCGCGGCGCCTGCTCGCGCCGTCTGCCGGGCCCGGACGTGACCGCCGAGCAGCTGCGCAACCGCAGCTGGTACAGCGGCAAGGACATGTTCGTGATCGTCGACGACTACGAGCTGGTCGCGACGAGCTCGGGCAACCCGCTCGCCCCGCTGGCCGAGTTCCTGCCGTTCGCCCGCGACATCGGCCTGCGGGTGATCGTGGCCCGCAGCGCGGGCGGCGCCGGTCGCTCGCTGTACGAGCCGGTGCTGCAGCGGATGCGCGAGCTCGGCGGCCAGGGCGTGATCCTCTCCGGCAACCGGGACGAGGGCGCGCTGCTGGGGACGGTCAAGCCGCAGGCGCTGCCGCCGGGCCGGGGGGTCTACGTGTCCCGCCGCGTGACCAGCGGGCAGATGGTCCAGACGGGCTGGCTGCCGGTGGCGTAGCCACTCCGGTCGTGACGGACGGTGACAGAAGGGGTCGGACTCGTGGAGTCCGGCCCCTTCGGCGTCCCAGGTGCCGAAACGTTACGTAGATCTTTCCGGGCGGGGGCTGCGGTTCCCGCACCCGGCCGGGGAGTTGCCGGTCGCTCCGGGGGCGCCTGGGCGTGTCGCCGTCCACCCGAAAGACGACCTTCGAATCACGCCCATCCCCGTTTGTTCACCTTCGATTCAATCGCCATGTGGCCGAGGTAACAAGTCAGACAATCCTCGCAATGACCGAACGTGATCATCGGATCGCATGTCTATGCCGTTCACCGCAACGGATTCCGAAGCAGTTCCGACGTTGACGCAATCAATACGCCAAGGTTCCATTGCGGCCAGGGAGCGACTGGAACCGGACACCGAGCAGACAGCCAGCGGAGGCGATACCGCTCCCACTCCAGCACCGCACAGAGCCGATCGGAAGCCACATGACCGACACGCTTCGTCCGCCACAGACCGTAGCCGCCCCGGCGGCCGAGGCGGCCGCGCCCCAGCAGCTCAAGCGCTCGATCGGCGTCGTGGGCGGCACCCTGCTCACGCTGTCCTGCGTCACGCCCGCCTCGACGCTCTTCGTGATCGTGCCGGAGCTGTTCTCCAGCATCGGCAGCGCCACCGCGCTGGCCATCGGCATCGGCACCGTGCTCTGCGTCGCGGTCGCGTTCTGCTACTCCGAGCTCGGCACCCTGATCCCGAGCGCCGGCGGCGAGTACGCGATGGTCGGCACCCTCGCCGGGCGGCTGATGGGCTGGCTGGTCTTCGTGCTCTCGCTGATCGTGGTGATGATCGTCCCCTCGGTCATCGCCCTCGGCACCGCCGACTACCTGGCCCCCGTCCTGCACCTGGACAAGGCCATGACCGGCGCCGCCGTGATGCTCGCCGCCACCCTGGCCGGCCTGCTCGACCTGCGCGCCAACGCCTGGATCACCGGCATCTTCCTGGTGCTGGAGGTCATCGCGGCCGGCGTGGTCTCGGTGCTCGGCTTCGCCCACACCAACAGCGACGCCCCCAGCCTGCTGCACGGCGTGGTCACCGGGGACGGCGGCGCCACCACCACGGTGAGCGTGGGCGCCATCGTCGGCGCGCTCGGCATCGCCCTGTTCATCACCCAGGGCTTCTCCACCGCGGTCTACCTGTCGGAGGAGCTGGAGAACCCCCGCCGCAACGTCTCGCGCACCGTGCTGTGGACGCTCGGCATCTCCTCGGCCATCATCCTGGTCCCGGTCGTCGCCATCACCATGGGCGCCCCCGACCTGCAGACCCTGTCCTCCGGCGACATCTCCGGCATGGTCACCGCCTGGAGCAACTCCGCCGTCGGCACCTTCATCAGCCTCTGCGTCGCGCTGGCCATCATCAACGCCGGCATCGTCATGGTCATCCAGAACTCCCGGGTGCTGTTCGCCTCCGCCCGCGACAAGGCCTGGCCGGAGCCGGTCAACAAGGCCTTCGGCACCCTCGGCCGGTTCGGCTCGCCGTGGATCGCCACCCTGGCGGTCGGCCTGCCGGGCGCCGCGCTCTGCTTCGTCAAGGGCGAGCTGCTGAGCAACATCACCGGCGTCGCCGTCACCGGGATGTACCTGCTGGTCGCGATCGCCGCGCTGCTCTCCCGCCGCGCCCACCACAAGCACGCCGCCGCCTGGCGGATGCCGCTGTGGCCCGCCGTCCCGATCGTGCTGATCGCCGTCCTGGTGTACGTGATGACCAAGCTGGACGCCGAGCCCCTGCTGTGGACCGGCGGCATCACCGCCGCCGCCACCCTCTACTGGCTGTTCTACCTGCGCCCCCGGCAGGACACCCGCTGGGTGATCAGCCTCCCCGAGGACCAGCAGGACGACTGACCCCTCCCCTCCCCCACACAGCGGTGCCCCGGGCCTCCCCCAGCCCGGCTGGCGGTCACGGTGGGGCTGGCCTCGGTGACGGCCTTCGTGCTGGTCGCGGTCGACAGCGACAGCGGGGCGCGGACCGGGATCTCGCTGGCCT
>NZ_JBSFWR010000144.1:0-17208 GCF_053594915.1 Kitasatospora sp. NPDC002543
CGACTTCAACGGCCCATGGGTGAGCACCGTCTCGACCACGGACCTCCGGGCCGGGACGACCCCCACCGAGTTCGGGTTCACCGCCACCTCGCCGCAGGGCACCGCGGACCTGCGCCCCGAGGTGGTCGTGTCCAGCCCCTACGGCCTGACCGAGGAGGACATCGTCCTGGAGGCGAAGTCCGGCGACGGATGGACCCCGGTCCCACTGCACGACGACTGCGGCGCCCTGACCGCGACCGCCCCGACCGGGCTGGAGGTCAAGCACTCGGGCGACTCGGCCGAGTACGTCTTCCGGATCACCACGACCAAGCCCTCACAGCACCTTCCCAACGTCCAGGTAGGCGCCCGGACCGGCGACCACCTGGCCACCCTCCAGTACATCTCCCCCCGCTGACACCCCCACCCCGACGACCCAACCGCGCACGCTCGGGGAACGCGCTGTCCGACGGCTGTCCGGCGGGTGGCGCGGGTGCGTTCCCGGGCCCGGGCGTCAGCGGGCGTGCGCGGTGAGCAGGCCGGGCAGGTCGCGCATGTCGTCGAACAGGACCCGGCCCGGGCCGGCCAGGCGGTCGGCGGAGTTGACGCCGCCGGTGTAGCCGAAGGCGGGGATGCCGGCCGCGTTCGCCGCGCTCAGGCCGTGGGGGCTGTCCTCCACCACCACGCAGCGGGCCGGGTCGGCGCCCAGCGTGCGGGCCGCGTGCAGGAACAGGTCGGGCGCGGGCTTTCCGCGCGGGACGTCCTCCGCGCCGCTGAAGATCCGCCCGGCGAACCGCTCGTACAGCCCGGTCAGGCCCAGCCCCCGCCGCAGCCAGCGATGACCGCTGTTGGAGGCCACGCACCCGGGCAGGTCGATCCGCTCCAGCGCCTCGACGATCCCGTCCACCGGGCCCAGCCGCTCGTCGGTCAGCCGGGTGTGCAGCGGCCGGTACTCCTCCCACCAGTCGGCGGGCAGCTCCCGTCCGAGCAGCTCCTCCAGCGCGGCCGTCTTCGCGCGCTGCGACAGCCCGACGAACCGCTCCACGATCTCCTGCCCGCTCATCGGCAGCCCGAGTGCCGCCATCGCCACCTTGTCCACTTCGACGCCGATCGGCTCGCTGTCGATCAGCACGCCGTCACAGTCGAAGATCACCAGTTCGATCATTCCTGCACCTTATGACCCCGGACGGGGGGCCACGGACGCGCGTTCTGGGCGAAGGTGTCCGCCACGGGTTTCGCCCACGGCGGGCGGCCGTCGGCTGCTCCCTGGTCACCGCACCGGACGCCGCGCGGTGACGCGGGTGCCGCGCATCGGGTCCGCGGGTCCGGTCCCCGCGCCACCGGCATGAACGCCCGGCCCTCGGGGCACACGGCGGGCGTCACGGAAAGGCCGGATCGAACGAGAGGAAGAAGACCATGACGATCCTGTGGGCCCTGGTCGCGGGCCTGGTGGTGGGCCTGCTGGCGAAGCTCGTGCTGCCGGGCCGTCAGCCCGTTCCACTGTGGCTGACCGTCCTCGTCGGAGCGGTCGGGGCGGTGCTCGGCAACGCCGCGGCCTCCTATCTCGGTGTGCGGCACACCGGCGGAATCGACTGGATCCGGCACCTGCTGCAGGTCGGCGTGGCGGCCGTCCTGATCGCCGTGGTGTCGCCCGCCTACGCGGCACGGAACCGCTGAACCACCGCCCGGGCCCTCGGGGCCCGCGGACGGTCACATGGGCCCGGCCGCACCGCCTCCGCGCGGCGGTGCGGCCGGGCCCACGACCCGTGGCGGCGCGGACAGCGCCAGACGGCCGAGGCCGGCCGCGTCTCGGGTCAGGCGCGCAGGACGACCTCGATCAGTGACAGCCACGGACGTCCGCTACGTCCTCCGACCACGCGGTGGATCCGGACGGCGACCGCATCCCGCCGCGCGAGCGCGGCAGGACGGGCCGAGGCGACGGCTGACCGCCCGTCGGGCCGGCGGGGTGAGCGCCGCACCGGCGGTCGCGGGTCCGGGCGAAGGGCGCCCGTCAGGCGTCCGGTAAGCAAACGGTAAGGCGCCCCTCCGTAGCGTCCGGTGGTAGGGCCGGGGACAGGTGCACCGTCCTTCGGCTCGTCCGCGGTTGTTCCCGACTTCCCTCGCTGCGAGAGGAATTGATCAACTCATGCGACTGACAGGACGATGGCTGGGCGCGCTGCGCCGACATCGACAAGGGGCTCCGGAACGGTCGTCGGTGTCCGGGCCGCGACGGGGGTTACGCCGGCTCCTGGGGCCGACCGCGCTGGCGGTCCTGCTGGCCACGGGCGGACTGGGCGGCGGCGGTCAGGCATTCGCCGGAACGCCCGTCTGCGATCCCTCCCGGCTGACGGCCTACACGTCGGGGGGCCTGTGGTGGGGGCAGTACCAGGACGGGATCTCGGTGAACGCCTCGTCCAGCGCCACACTGCACACCAGGGCGGCTCTCTCCCGCACCGTGGAGACCAGCGTCACCGTGAGCGGCGAGTTCACCGCGAGTATCGACACCCTCATCGCCGAAAGCTCCGTCAAGGTCGGTCTCAGCCTCAGCGGCAAGACCGCGTGGACCACCTCCCACGAGATCCAGCTCGACGTGCCGCCCAAGAGCACGGTGTTCTGGCGCTCCGGTGCCGTCCAGGCGACAGTCAACGTCACTGAGACCTACGTGCGTTCGAACTGTTCCACCAGGGTCACCACCGGCTCGTTCAGCGCCGGCAAGCTCGTGGACGTCGTGGTGGACAAGCCCAGTCCGGAGTACGACATCCTGCGCAGGGGCGGGGTGCTGGAGAACCTGATCGGTGGTGGCGGCAGCAGCGGCGGCCGGCCGCCGCACCACCCGAGGCGGCCGGACCAGGGCACCCCGGGGCGGTCCTCCCAGAAGCCGACCGAACCCCAGCCGATCACGTCGGTCGTCGGGCTGCCGGACAACACGCAGCTCATCGCCACGGACACGGGGCGCGTCTACAAGATGGTCGGCGGCGCGCCGGTCTGGCAGGCGACCTGCGACGACGGGATCTGCCAGCCGACATCACGGCCGACCACGCAGGCCGTCATCGACGCCGGACCGGCGACCCCGCGCGACGGCTCCTCCGCCGTCGACCAGCGCGGCAACGTCTACCTGTTCGTCGGCGGCGCGCCGCTCCACCAGGACACCTGCGCGGCCCCGCTCAGCTGCGGGAACCCCGTCAAGGTCTCGAACTGGTCGATCGACGCCCGGGACCACATGAACGACCAGCCCGCCGACGGACACCTCGTCCAGGGCTGGGACGGCGGCACGGGGCTGCCCGTCGCGGAGACCGTCGGCGGCGCGATCGTGCCGTTCAACAACCCGCAGGAGGTCATCGACACCGGGTACGGCACGGACTGGCGGACCAAGGTGACGGCCCTGTCGGCCCGCAGCTACAACAGCATCGGCTTCGTCCTCGCCGACGGCACGCTGATCCAGGGCGCCGGCGGCGCGGCGACCCCCGTGGCCGTCATGATCGGCGGAGCCCGCGTGAACGTGGCGAACGCGCAGGAGTTGCAGGACATCGGGATCACCGGTGACTGGGCCTCCAGGGTCAGGGCGATCCCGACCCGCGCGTTCAACCAGATCCCCGCGGACATCCCGCGCGACGGCACCCTCGTCCAGGGCGCGGGGGCGAGCCCGACGCCCGTGGCGCACATCGTCGGCGGGGCGCGGGTGAACTTCGGGTCACCCCAGGACGTCATCGACGCCGGCTACGGGCAGGACTGGGCCACCAAGGTCAAGGTCATCCCCTCCCGCGCGTTCAGCCTGATCCCCGAGCACCAGCCCACCACCCGCGGCCCGCTCCACGGGCAGCTCACCCGGTACTCGGGGCCGGGCCGCCACCTCGCCACCACCGCCCTGCCCCCGGACGGCTACCGCCTCGAAGGCCCGCTCGGGCAGCTGCTGCTCGCCCGGCAGCCGGGCACGCACCCGCTGTACGACTGCTGGTACGGCGGAGGGCAGTTCACCTCCCTCGACGCGAAGTGCGAGGGCCAGCACGTCGACGGGCTGCTCGGCTGGCTGTACGACAACCCACCGGCCGGGGAGCGGAGCATGGCCGTCTACCGGTGCCAAGTACCCGTCGTGGGCGACCACTTCGACAGCACCGACCCGAACTGCGAGGGGAAGCAGGTCGAAGGGCTCCAGGGGTACACGCTCGCCTACGCCGACCTCGCCCGGTACGTGAGCAACAGCGGCGTCGGGCACGTCGTGACGGCCTTCGGCCCGCCCGACGGGTACCGCCTGGAGGCCACGCTCGGGCTGGTGAACCTCAACGAGCCCGCGGGCACGGTGAGCCTGTACGACTGCCGGGCCGGCGACACCGACTACTTCAGCTCCCTCAAACCCGACTGCGAGGGCAAGACCCGCCTGGGCGGCAGCGGATCCCTCTGGCCCTCCCCGCCGGACGGCATCCCCAGCGTCGCGGTCTACCGCTGCCGCGTCCTGAACGACGGCGGACACCTCGACAGCACCGACCCCGCCTGCGAGGGCCAGGAGAAGGAGGGCCTGCTCGGCTACGCCCGGGCGCCGCTGTACAGCGGCGGCACCGGCAAGGCCGACCTGGTGTCCGCGGACGCCAACGGCGACCTGCGGCAGTTCGGGAACATCGACGCGCTCGCGTTCAACTGGGCGCCCGCGCAGGTGGTGAAGAACGTCTAGACCGACCCGGCCCGGGTCTTCTTCGCCGACCTGACCGGCAGCGGCCGCAAGGACCTGATCGTCGACAACCCCGACGGGACACTCACCGCCTGGCCGAACACCGGCTCCGGCTACGGCACGCCCCGCACGATCGGCACCGGCTGGACCGACCCGGCCCGCGTCAAGTTCGCGGACCTCACCGGTGACGGCAAGGCCGACCTGATCTCCGTCGACGCCAACGGCGACCTGCGGGCCTTCCGCAACATCGACGGCATCGACTTCGACTGGGCCGACGCCACCGTCTTCGGAGGCGGATTCCCCGACCCCGCCCGCATCCTGTTCGCCGACCTGAACGGCGACGGCAAGGCGGAAGCCGTCAAGATCAACCAGAACGGGACACTCACCGCCTGGCCCAACCACGGCGTCCTCGACGACGGCGGCTGGGGCACCCCCCGCGAGATCGGCTCCGGCTGGAACGACCCGGCCCGCATCCGCCTCGCCGACCTCAACGGCGACGGCAGGGCCGAGCTCGTCTCCAGCGAGACCAACGGCGACCTGCGGGCCTTCCGCAACATCGACGGCGTCAACGCGAACTGGGCCGGCGCCGTGACGATCGGCAACGGCTGGACCGACCCCGCGCGCGTCAAGTTCGCCTGACCGACACCCACCACAGGACGGCCGCAGCCGTCCGGAAACCCCGCGCACCCGGCGCGGTCGTGCGGCCCCGGCACCCTCCGGTCCGCACGACCGCGCCCGCGCGCGTCCCTCATGACGTTCTCGTCATCCGGGAACGGGGCGGGAGCCGTCGGCGGGTGAGAGTCCCGTGGACGCGACAGGCCGGCGCGGTGGCGGAAGCCGCACTACGTGCCGTCGGAGGCGTGCCCCTCGGGGCTGCCGTCCGGGGCGGTGGGGCGGCGGCCCGTGGGCGGGGGGTTCCTGCCCGGTGTGACCAGGCCCGTCTCGTAGGCGATGACGACCATCTGGGCCCGGTCGTGGGCCTGGAGCTTGGCCAGCAGCCGCCGGATGTGTGTCTTGACGGTCGAGACGCTCAGCCCCAGGTGCCCGGCGATCGCGGGGTTGGGCAGTCCGCGGGCCACCAGGCGGAGGACTTCCCGTTCGCGCGGGGTCACGCCCGCCAGTTCCCGGACGAGCCGCGGGGGCGGCTCGTGGCGGGCGGCGAACTCGCGGATCAGGCGGCGGGTGACCGCGGGCGCGAGCAGGGCGTCACCGGAGGCGACCACCCGCAGGGCCGTCAGCAGGTCGGCGGGGAGGATGTCCTTCAGGAGGAATCCGCTGGCTCCGCCGCGCAGTGCCGCGTACACGTACTCGTCCAGGTCGAACGTGGTGAGGACCAGCACGCGGGTGCCGACGGCGTCCGGGTCCGCGCAGATGCGCCGGGTGGCCTCCAGGCCGTCCGTGCCCGGCATCCGGATGTCCATCAGGACAACGTCGGGCCGCAGCCGCAGGGCGAGTTCGACGGCCTGCTCGCCGCTGACGGCCTCGCCCGCGACGGTGAAGTCCGGCGCGCTCTCGATGAGCAGGCGGAAGCCCGCCCGCAGCAGCGCCTGGTCGTCGGCGATGAGAACCCGGACCGGCCGGTTCACCGCGCCGCCCCCGGTCCGCAGGGCAGTCGCGCGTGCACCCGGAACCCGCCCGTCGCCAGGGGACCGGCGGAGAGGGTCCCGCCGCACATGGCCGCCCGTTCCCGCATCCCTACGAGTCCGTGCCCGCCGCCGGGACGCCGGGCCGGGAGCCGGGACGGGGGCCGGGACGGCGCGTCGTTGACGACCTCGATCTCGACCGCCCCGGGACCCGTGCGGGACAGGTGCACCCGGCAGTCCGCCGATCCCGCGTGCCTGACGGCGTTGGTGAGGGCCTCCTGGACGATCCGGTAGACCGCCAGTTCCACCCCCGGGGGCAGCGGTGGCCCCGGGTCGACGGACAGCTCCACGCGCGGGCCCGCGCCGTCCGCGAGCGCGGGCAGGTCCGCCAGGCCGGGAGCGGCCCCCGACTCGGCTCCGTCACCGGGCGATCGCAGGACGCCGAGCATGCGGCGCATCTCGGTGAGCGCCGTGCGGCCCGCCGTCCCGACCAGCGCGAGGGTGTGCTCGGCCTCCCGCGGGTTGGTGGAGGCCACCGCACGGGCCACCTCGGCCCGGACCGCGATGACCGTCAGATGATGGGCCACCACGTCGTGGAGCTCGCGGGCGATCCGCAGGCGCTCCTCCGTCACGGCCTGCCGGGCGGCGAGTTCCGCGTACGACCGCTGCTCCCTGAGCGCGGTG
This sequence comes from Kitasatospora sp. NPDC002543, assembly GCF_053594915.1. Taxonomy (NCBI): domain Bacteria; kingdom Bacillati; phylum Actinomycetota; class Actinomycetes; order Kitasatosporales; family Streptomycetaceae; genus Kitasatospora; species Kitasatospora sp. NPDC002543. The sequence continues at coordinate 6,907 of NZ_JBSFWR010000144.1, forward strand.
CCCACCAGCCAGGGCAGGGTCATCATCAACGACGCGAAGACGGCGCCCCCCGCGGCCCCGGAGGCCGGGAGCGGTCGCGGCACGAGGACCGTGGCCGCCGCGACGGCGACCAGCGAGCAGCCGAGCGCCGTCGCGGAGCGGCGCCGCGGTTCGCGCGCCGCCACCGTGTACAGGACGGCCCCGACGGGGACCCAGGACTCCTCCCACCCAGTGGACGCCAGGGCGAGGACCGCCCCGGCCAGGACCGCGTACAGGACCCGGACGGGCCGCCCGCGCCGCACCGCGACCGGCAGCCAGACCACCGCCGCCACCGCTCCCGCGCCCCAGCCGGCGCGGTGCGCCTCGCTCGCGCCGAACGCCAGGGCGAGGAGCACGGCCGCGACCGTGTCCACGCCGTGCCACTGACCGTCCCGCAGACGTCCGGCCACCAGCGGCCGTGACTGCCCATCACCCATGCCGGCCACGCTATCCAAGCCGGGCCCGGGGCCTGTCAGCCCGGAGGACGTCATCTCACGGGCCGAATCATCCGCGCGGCCGATGCCCGCCGTACCCTCCTGGGCCGACACCGGGTTCCTCCCCGGGGGCGAAGCCGCCGGACCCGCCGGACGGAACAGTGGAACGCATGAACCGGAGAACACTGCTTGCCTCGTACGCCGGGCTGGCCGCCACCCTGGCCCTGGGTCCGCTCGCGCCGCCGGCCGTCGCGCGCCCGGGACAGGCGGAACCCGTGCGGTTCCGGCTGCCCGCCCCGAACGGGCCGTACCCGGTGGGCACGGTCGCGCTACACCTGGCCGACACCACGCGGCCGGACCCCTGGGTGCCCTCCCGCCCCTGCCGTGAGCTGATGATCAGCATCTGGTACCCCGCCCGCGCCGGCGCGGCCCGCCCCACCGTTCCCTGGATGCCTCCGGCCGCGGCCGACCGGTACCTGGACCTCCTCGGCCTGCCTCCCGGCCGGGTGGAACTGGGAGGCACCCACGGCCACGAGGGCGCGCCCGTCGGCGGCCCACCGGGCCCCCTGCCGGTCGTGCTCCACTCTCCCGGCGCCGCCGCGTCACGGTCGTTCGGCACCGGCGTCGTGGAGGACCTCGCCAGTCACGGCTTCCTGGTGGTCACCGTCGACCACACCTACGACGCGGCGGTGGTCGCCTTCCCCGGTGGACGCGTCGAGACCAATCCGCTGGGCGGGGTCAACGACTACGCCAAGGCCCTCGCGGTCCGTACCGCCGACATCCGCTTCGTCCTGGACCGGCTCGCCGTCCTCCGCTCGGGCGGCCACCCCGGCGTCTGCCGCACCCCGCTGCCCACCGGCCTGCGCGGGGCGCTCGACCTGCGGCGCGTCGGGATGTTCGGCCACTCCCTGGGCGGCGCCACCACCTCCGCGACGATGCTCACCGACGAACGGATCACGGTGGGAGCGAGCCTGGACGGGGGCGCGGCGGGCCCGGTGGTGGACGCCGGGCTCGACCGTCCGTTCCTGGTCGTGGACACCCCGGGCAAGGGCGGCATGGAGAACAACCCCGCCCTGCGCGCGTTCTGGTCGCATCTGCGCGGCTGGCGCCTGCGTCTGACCGTCCGGGGAGCCGCGCACCAGTCGTTCGGCGACGACGTGCTGATCCTGCCGCTGATCGCCCCGCTCCTGGGCATGTCACCGACCGACCTGGAGTACGAGGTCGGGACGATTCCCGGGCACCGGGCACAGGCGTTCCAACGCGCCTACCCGCGCGCCTTCTTCGACCTCCACCTCCGCGACCGGGGGCGGCTGCTCGACGGCCCCTCCCCCGACTTCCCCGAGGTCGACTACGCCCGGTGAACGCCGTGGCGCCGGCCCCGGCCGGCGTCGCGGTCGTCGCCGACCGGGGCAGGAGGCCCGTGGTGACGCCGTCGCCCTCGCCCGCACGGCGGGCCAAGGCGACGGGCGGCGACGACCGCGCGCGTTCGTCGAGTACCACCGCCCCGGATCCGGATCCGCAGACGAGCAGACCGCGGCGCGGCCGGCGGCCTGCGCCCGGGTGTGAGAGCAGACCGGCGGGGCGGGGCGGACGGTGTCGGTCGACACGCTCTCCCGGTGGCCGAGTCGGCAAGGCGGCGGAGTGTGGTCCGCAGCGGCTTCCCGGTGTTCCCAGGCCGGCGTGACCGATCTTTCCGAGGGCGCGGGAGCGGAGATCCCCGACAGTGTCAGGCACTCATGTGGGAGGGCTCACCGGGCTCGGTCTCCCCGGCGGGCTACCGTCCGGGTTCGGGGTGGGCGAGGACGGCGTCCGCTTCGTCGAGCATGCGGTGGCGTTCGGCCAGGACACCGTCGAACGTGGCGGCGTTCTGCCGGATCAGGTCGCGCTGGACGGCGGCCTCGGCCTCGTTCCAGATCCGGACGAGGTCGGTCTGCTGTTTGCAGGCGACGTCGGCGAGGGCGGTCTTCCGTTCTTCGCCGGTCGGCTGTTCGGACGGCCAGGTGCCGATCTTCAGCGGTGTCGCGTAGTCGTACCCCGCCTGTTTCATGCACCCGGACCACGCGGCGACGACGGCCACGACCTCCGGGGCCTTCACCGATCGGTCGAAGGACTCCTGGTTTGCCGACCGGACCGGGTAGGCGTCCCCCGGGTAGCCGGTGGTGCCGGTGATCCTTCGTGCGGCGTTTTCCTGGCACCCCTGGGGGCCGGTGAGTGCTTTCACCAGTGCCGGGGCAAGCGGTGGCTGTGCCGGGTTCGGACGGGCCGGCAGGTGATAGCCGGTGGTGCGGGCGCCGGCGGCGCTGGTCAGTCCGTAGCGCCGTTCGTACCGGCCCAGGACGGGGGGCTGGGCGACGGCCGGGGCAGGCGGCTGGAGGCCGGAGCTTCGCAGGCAGTCGGCGACCAGCCGGTCCAGGGCCGCGTGCAGCCGGGCCTCCTCGGCGGGCGGGAGGAAGTACGGGTCCAGCGGCAGGGAGATGGCGGCGGGGCCGTCGACGGCCCCGGGCGCGGGCTCGGTGGTGACGCCGGCGGCGGCCGGGCCCGGCGGCACCCCCGTACCGGAGGCGCGCGGGGCCGGGCCCCCTCCGCTCGTGGAGCAGGAGGCGATCAGTAGGCAGCAGGTGGCGACGGCCGCGAGCGGGGCGGCGAGCCGTGGTGTGTTCATGGTGGCGGGGCCTCGAATCTCCGAGCGGTCGGCCGGGCCGTCCGATCCCTCGGACGGCCCGGCGGGTTCGTTCCGGGATCAGTTGACTCGGAACGAGGCGTCGTTGTTCTTCGTCCGCACCAGGTTGATGTTGCCGCAGGCCGGAACCGTGTCCGAGGCCCCGGTCCAGCTCTCGTTGTAGAACACCTGGACGTTGCCGACGCAGTGGCCGGGGTACTGGTAGGTGGCGGAGGCCGCGTTGTTCTTCACCGCGGTACCCTGTCCGGCCCCCGACGTCAGGAAGGCGCCGGCGTTCGCGAGGTCGGTGAAGCCGCTGAAGCCGGTGCTCAGGTCCCAACCGGCCACCGAGCCGGTCTGGTTGGCGTTGTACCAGAGGCAGAAGGCCCTGGCTCCGAGGCAGTTCGGGTTGTTCGGCGCGGCCTGCGCGGCCGGCGTCACGGCCAGCGTCGCGGCGGCGGTCGTCCCCGCCAGCAGCAGGGTGGTCAGGATGCGTCGTGTCCTCATGTTCTTCTCCTGGTTTCCGGACGCCCCGGGGCCGGGCGGATCCCGGTCGGGTGCGCTTGGGTGCGGTGTGTGCGAGGAGCCGGTCCACCGGCGCCGTGCGGCCTTCCGTCCCGGCGCGACGGCGCCGTGGGCCCGGCCGCTGTCTTCGGCCTTCGCGTTTCGGGACGCCGCGTCAAGGACGGCGGCTACCGGGCCTCGAAGTTGTCCGAAGATCCGGTGGAGGCTCCACCGTGCGGCTTGTTTTGATTGTCCATCAACAAAACTGCGCATAGGCCCAGGTGGCCGCCGGACAATCCCGGTTCGGCCGCCGGACAGGAACGGACAAGGGCCGGGACGGAGACACGATGGGAAACACGGGACGACCGCAGGGGCAGCTCAAAGGAGAAACGGAGCAGGCAAACGCCTTGGCAGCGTTCGTGCGGCAGGTGACGGGCGCGACCACCGTCCGTGAACTCGCCCGGCGCTACCCCGGCGGCAAGACCAGCTGGAGCGAGTACCGCTCCGCGGAACGAAACATCCCGTGGCACCTGCTCGAACGACTGGTCCACGACCATACGGTGGCCCCTCATGCCCGAGCGGTGCTGCTCGCACGCGCCCGCGTCCTGCACGAACAAGCCACTCGGGCCACCGAGGTGCCTCCCGTACGCGTGGACGGTCGGTCGGCCGCGCGGCAGGCCCTGGAACGGGCCCGGCAGGCGCAGCGCGAGGCCGAGGCGGGCGTGGCCCAGGCCGAGGAACTGATCCGTGTGCTGGTGGCGATCGTGGCCGAGTTGCGGGGCGAGCTGCGCGCGGGCGGCGAAGACGAGGCGGGCCCCGACGGATGGGCCCTGGGTGTGGAGGACGCGGGCGTGGGGGATGCGGCGCGGTCGCGACGGTCCCGGTTGCAGGAGGCGACGCGCTGCCTGGCCGAGGTGCGGCGCATCAGGGAGCACGCGTGCAAGGCGCAGCAGACGGCGGAGTGGGAGGAGGAAGGCGTCGGGCTTCTGGTCGAGCAGGAACGGGAGCGGGAGCGGGAAGGCGAGCGGGAAGGCGAGCAGGCCCCAGCGGGTGGGGGCCGGCGGCCGGGGGCGGAGTTGGTTGTCGGCAGCCGGGTCCAGGCGCGTCTGCCGGTGCTGCGGTGTCTGGAGGCCGAACTCGTGCAGGTTCGGGAGGCGTTGGCCGAGCGGTGCCGGGAGGTGAGCCGGATGCTCCAGCCCGCCGGGGCCGGAGGCAGGGTTGTCCGCGGGCACCTGGTGCACGTCCCGGACAACTCGCCGGCCGGTCCGTTCGAGCTCGGCCCGGCGCTCATCGGCCCCCCGCGGGGAGGGGCCGACGAAGCGGGGTGGCGCAGGGCCCGCGGCCGCATGGCTGCCGGGGCTGCCGGGGCCCTTCTCGGCGGGGCGTTGGTGATGGCGGGGGTGCTGGTGGGCCCACGGCTGGGCGTGACGCCCGCCGCCCGGCCCGACGCGGTGTCCCGGGCGGCCGTGACCGGCCCCGGCTCGGAGGCCGGTTCGGACGCGGGCCTTCTCCCGGCGTCGGGGCCCGGCACACGACCGACCGCTTCGCCGACCACCTCGCCGGCGGATCCGCCGACCGATCCGCCGGCGGCCGGGCCGGGGAGTCCTCCGGTGATGCCCGTTCCTACCGGTACGCCAACTCCCGCCGGGCAGCCCGACACCCCGCCGGACGCCGTCGCTCCCTCCCCCTCGCCCGGGAGCGACGGTCCTGCGTCGGCGCCGCCGCCCCGCACCGTGCCGCCGCGGACAGCGGAACCCGGGACGTCCGGCCGCCTCGGCGGAACCCCTGTGGTCCCGCCGACGGGAGCCGTCGAGATCAAAAACGGCAACAGCCTGCAGTGCATGGCCACGCTCGGCGGGACCCGGGAGGACGGCCAGGAAGTCCAGCAATTCCCGTGTGGGGACTACCCCGACCACTTCTGGGAGGCCCAGAAGACCTACACGGACTCCGAAGGCGATACGTACTACCGGATCGTCAGTTACAACAGTGCCCTGTGCCTTTCGGTCCGGGACTCCAGCACCGAAGCCAACGCCCGGGTGATCCAGTCCGTGTGCAACAACGACCCCGGGCAGTCGTGGCGGATCGAGAAGTGGCCGAACGGCCTGCGCTTCGTCAACGGCAACAGCCACGAGTGCCTCGCCGTCTCCTACGGCAGCAGTGCTCCGCACGCCCCGCTGATGCAGTACCCGTGCGGAAACTATCCGGACCACTACTGGAACTACGGGCCGCGTCGTTAGGGGGCGTCTTACCGTCCCGGGCCGGCCCGGCCTCCGCCACCCGGCCGCGTCCGCCGCGCCGGTCCTTCCCCCGGGGCGGGGCCCCCGGGAGCAGGGCGCCGGGCCTGGGCGGGCAAGCTCACCGGCGGCCCCGGAGCGAAAACCACCGGCGCGGGTCACAGGTGGTGGCGAAACTCCCCGGTGCGATGGACGGCCCGCTCCTTCGGCTCAGGGGTGCGGGTCATTGCCGTGACCTGCGGTAGCGGCCGGGCCGGGGTTCGGGCGGGTCATCCGCCGGTGGGCGGGGCTCCGAAGGTTCGCCGGTAGGCCTGCGGCGTCGTGCCGAGGCGCCGGGCGAAGTGGTGGCGGAGGGTGTCGACGCTGCCGAAGCCCGTGCGGTGGGCGACGACGGTGACCGGCTCGTCCGTGGTCTCCAGGTGGTGCTGGGCGAGCAGGACGCGCTGTCCGGTGAGCCATTGCAGCGGGGTGGTCCCGGTCTCCTGCCGGAAGCGTCGGGCGAAGGTCCGCGGCGAGAGGTGGGCGTGGCGGGCCATCGCGTCGACGGTCAGGTCCTGGTCGAGGTTGGCTTCGATCCAGGCCAGGACGGGGGCGAGGGAACCGGACCCGCCGCGGGGAAGGGGGCGTTCGCGGTACTGGCGCTGGCCTCCGTCGCGGTGCGGGGGCGCGACCATCCGGCGAGCGATCGCGTTGGCGACGGCGCTGCCGTGCTCCTTGCGGATCAGGTGGAGGCAGGTGTCGACCCCGGCGGCGGTACCCGCGCCGGTGATGACCGGGTCCTCGTCGACGTAGAGCACGTCCGACTCGACCCGGGCCCGCGGGTGACGGCGTGCGAGCTCGTCGGTGTACCGCCAGTGGGTGGTGCAGCGCCGCCCGTCCAGCAGCCCGGCCTCGCCGAGCAGGAAGGCCCCGGTGCAGATGCTCAGGACGCGGGCGCCTCGCTCGACGGCGGCCCGCAGTTCCTCGGCCAGGCGGTCCGGCTGCCGCACGCGCGGGTCGTAGGCCGGGACGCAGATGAGGTCCGCCGAGGCCAGCCGCTCCAGGCCGTGCCGGCTCCGCACCTCGAAGCCGTGCCGCGTCGGCACGGCGCCGCCGGTTCCTGGGACGAGAGCGAAGTCGTAGACGGGGAGCGCGTCGTCGCCGCGGTCGATGCCGAAGACCTCGCAGAACACGCCCAGCTCGAAGGCGTGGGCGCCTTGGAGCGCCAGGACGGCGACATCGCGAAGCACCGGCTCCCGATCCCCTCTCACGACGGCGGCAGGAATTGCAGCCTATCCGTCGTTTCTGCCACTCCCCGCGGGTGCCCCGCCCTGGAAGGCTCGCAGGCGCTTCCCCCGTCACGCGAACAGCTAGGCACCCGGATGACCACGCACACGCACACCGGCACCACCGATCTCCCGTCACGGACGGCCCAGGTCCTGCGCGCACTGGCGCTCGACGAGGAGCTGAAGTGGCGCATCCCCGGCGACCCCGTACTGGGCCCCCTGGCCCGCAAGGTCGCCCGCCGGTACGTGGCCGGCGAAACCCTCCCCGACGCCCTGGACCGCGCGCGGCAGGTCCTGGCCGCCGGCCACCGCGTGAACGTCGAGTACATGGGCGAGAGCTGCCGCGACCCGCAGCGCGCCATCGAGGAGACCGACACGTTCCTCGCCGCCGCCCGGCTCCTGCCGCCCGGGTGCTCGATCTCCCTCGACCTGTCCCACATCGGCCTCGCCGTCGACGCGGAGCTCGCCCTGGCCAACGCCACCCGCATCGCCCACGCCACCGCCGCCACCGGGCGGGAGATGATGATCTCGGCCGAGGGCTCCGACCGCACCGACGCGGTGCTGGCCCTGCACCACGCGCTGTGCGAACGCTTCGACCACGTGGGCATCACCGTCCAGGCGCGCCTGCACCGCACCGCGGACGATCTGCCGGAACTGCTCACCCGCCCCGGCCGCATCCGCCTGGTCAAGGGCGCCTTCCTCGAACCCGAAGCCATCGCCCACCGGCGGGAAGCCCCGGCCCTGACCGCCGCCTACCTGACGTACGCGGAGCGGCTGGCCGACTCGGGCCACCCGTGCTCCTTCGCCACCCACGACTGGGGCCTGATCGACCGCATCGACCACCACCTCGGGGGGAAGGACCGGGACCACGCCCCCTGGGAGTTCGAAACCCTCCTCGGCCTCGGGCCCGACCGGCTCGACGCCATGGCCGAGCGTGGCCACCCGACCCGCGAGTACGTCGTCTTCGGCACGGAATGGTGGCTCTACGTCTGCAACCGACTCGCCGAGGACCCCCAGCGCCTGCTCCAGGCCCTCGTCGACGCGGCCGCGTGAACCAGGGCCGGAGCGGACGGCGGCGGCGCCGTGACGACGGTGCGCACCACCGTGCCCCAGGACCCGCTGGTCGGTGATCGGCGCGGCGCTTCCCCTCCGCGCGGGGAGCTGACGCGCCGACCACGCCCGGCGCCGCCGACAACGAGGCCACCCGTGCACGCCGGACCCGCGCGACCAGGACCAGTGGGGGCGCCGACGCTTCGCCCAGTGCCGCCCTGACGGCGTGTCAGCGTCCCGCGCCCCGTGCCGACCTGCTCCCGCCCGCGCGCACGACGCGCCCCGGCACCACCTAGAAAACTGGGATGGCGACCGTCCCGCCCCGGGAGGGAGGATGACCGTGCGCACAAGGAATGACATGCATGAATCACCCATGCGTTCGCACCCGATTCGACCGGAGGAGCACCCCCATGGCTTCGCGCAACCGACGCGCCGCCTTCGCCTCAGGCCTCGCCTCACTGTTCGCGGTCGCCGGCCTCGAACTCGGCGCCGCCCCCGCCCAGGCCGACCCGCCGCCGACCCCCGCCTGCAACCCGGACGGCAACCGCAACTGGGAGGACGTCCTCTCGGTGCGGCTCGAACCGACCGTCACCGAGTTCGCGGCGGTCAACGTCACCCCCGGGACCACCGGCGAGTACCCCACGACGCTTACCGAGACCGCCGTCGTGAACACGATGGTCAACGGCAGCACGGAGGTGACCGCCGACTACAAGGCACTCTTCGCCAATGTCGGCGCCAAGGTCGGCTTCGCGGTGGCCGACACCAAGACGAGCACCCACATCGCGCCCCTCACCGAGCCCGTGACCTTCAGCATCCCCGGCTACTACGGCCGCTACCGGGGCTTCCACAAGGTGACCGGCGAATGGGCCCGGTACATCTGCGCCCGCTCCGGCCCGGGCACCGGCCTCTGGATCAAATCCACCATCGGCGGCACCTTCACCACCTTCGGCAACGTCGAGAAGGGCACCGTCTCCTGCGCCTCGCCCGAGCCGGCCGGCACCCTGCGGGCGGCCGCCCGACTGAAGCTCAGCTGCTGACCATCCGCCGTTCGCTGCCCACCCCTTCGACAGTGAAAGCGAGTTCACCATGTCATTTCAGCACCGGTCCCGCCACGGCGCCCGACGCCGGGTGACCGCGCTCGGCACCGTCGCCGCCGCCGTCCTGTTCGCTGCCGTCCCGGCGGCTGTCGCGGCACCCGCCCCGGCCACGGCCGCCCTCACCACCACGTGGGGCGAATTCACCTGCGACGGCGGCCCCTACCTCATCAAGGCCCCCACCACCGACCCCGAGACCTTCCTGACCGTCGCCCTGTCGCCCGGGAACCACGGCTCGGTCATCCAGTACTTCGGGGGCAAGGAGTCCAACCAGCAGTGGATCTACTGCCACAAGCCCGGGCCCAACAACACCGAAACGGTGGTCTTCCAGGACAACTGGCGCCACTGGTGCCTCGCCGTCGACGGCAACTCCATGAGCTCCGGGGCCTGGATCATCACCACCGGCTGCTTCAGCGACCACATCCCCACCGAGCAGCAGTTCGTGAAGGAGAACGTGCCCGGCACCGGCCTGATCACCCTCAAGGGGCAGCACTCCGGCAAGTGGGTGGCGGCCACCGGCGGCGGGAACGGCAACCAGATCGTCCAGAGCGACTACCCGGACCTCTACAGGCTCCAGGCCGTCTGACCCCGGGCCTCCGTCCCGCTTCGGCTGGACGGCACAGCACCCCCGGCCGGCGGCCGTCACTTGCTCGGCCAGCGGCCGCCGACGGGGTGCCGCCGATGTCCGGGATCGCAGCCGCCAAGGCCGGTGCCCGGGGGGGCGGTGGCCCTTCCGTCGCGTCGCACGGTCAGGAGCGCGACGCGGCGGGCGCCGGCCCGTGCGAGGAGCAGTGCAGGCACTGGCGGGGCAGCCGTGCCGTGCGGGGACGGTCGGTGGCTTTGTTCACGGGTTCGGGAGGCACCCCGAACCACGGGCGGGTGATGTTCACGAGTTCTGACGTCAGTGAGGTACTCGTCAGGGCAGCATCGAGGTACTCCTGGCGAAATACCTGCTCTGCTGACTGACCGTCACCGCGGACGAGGTCGCCCCGGCCGCGCACACGCCGACCGACTCGGCGACTTTGCGACGGCGGTAGTAGTGCA
>NZ_JBSFWR010000145.1:0-16290 GCF_053594915.1 Kitasatospora sp. NPDC002543
TGCGCTGCGTGGGAAGTCGGCCCGGCCGACTTCCCACGCAGCGCGGCCGAGGTCAGGCGACGGCTTGGCGGCGCCAGCGGCGGTAGGCGGGTTCCAGGCCCGAGAGGATCGTGTCGAAGCGGCGGGTGCTGGTGGTGGAGTCGACCTGGAGGCGGCTGATCTGGAGGGGGTGGGTGGGGAGCCGGGGGCCCAGACGGTGGTCGGAGAGGAAGCCGAGGCGGTAGCCGAGCTCCTGCAGGACGGCTTCGGCGCGGACGTCGTGGCCGCCGTCCGGGTAGGCGAAGGCGATCGGCGGTTCGCCGAGCCAGCGGGTGAGGGCCTCGTGGGCGCCGGTGATCTCGGCGCGCACGGTGTCGTCGTCGCAGCGCCCGAGGCACGGGTGTCCCTGGGTGTGGTTGCCGATCGCCACACCGCCGTCCCGCAGGGCGAGCAGGTCGGCCGGGGTCAGCTGTTCCTGACGGGGCGGCCGGCGGTCGGCGCTGACGCGTAGTTCGTGCAGGCTGCGTCGGCGGTCCGGGTCCGGCATGGCCTTGAGCCGGGGGAGCAGCTGGGAGGGGTGTCCGCAGTCGAGCGACCGGGCCCGGCCCCCGTGCCGGGCCAGGAAGTCGGCTTCGTGCCACCAGAACGGCCGTTCCGTGCCGATGAGCTCCGAGATGACGAAGGCGGTGGCCGGGATGCCCCGGGCGTCGAGGGCCGGCAGGGCGTGGGTGAGCACGCTCCGGTCGGCGTCGTCGAAGGTGACCAGGACGCTCCGGGGTGGCAGTGGCCGCCGCTCGGTCACGGCGCGGAGGACCGCGTCGAGCGAGACGGGTGTGGCGAGCCGCCGGAGCCGGTCGAGCTGGGCGCCGAAGGACCGGTGGTCGGTCACCCCGTGGTACGCCAGGACGGCGAGCCGTTGGGCGGCCATGGCCCGGAACAGCGGCTGGACGGGGGCGAACCGCAGCCATTCGCCCCGAGCGTCCTGCTGTTCCGCGTCGACGGTCGCCCGGTGACGGCCCCCGCCGTCCCGGTGCGAGCCGTGGTGCTGCTCGCCGTGAAGGTATTGGACGTGCAGGTGGCCTCCGTGCGGATGGTCGGTGGGTCGGCCGGTGCCGCGCCCGTTCGCGGGCCGTCCGACGGGCGGAGGCAGCGCGCGCACGCCGGGGGCCGGCCGGGCGCGGGCCATGGAGGTCGATGTAGTGGACTGGGACTGCGGCACGGTTCCCCCTCGTTCGCCGAGCGGCGTGGCGGTACCGCCGGAGGACGGAGCCCGGCCTCCGACTCCAGGGGCGGCGGCTCCGCTCCTGGATATTCCTGTTCTCGGTGGGGGGTTCACACCCGTCCCTCGAACGGCTCCTGGATCACTCAATGCCATTGAGACCGCTGCACCGGGCGGATGGTTGTACCGGGGGGACGAGGATTTTTCGTGGACTGATTGTGGAGCCGGAATGCCGGTGCGGACGTCTCGGACACACTTCGGCGCGGCCCCGGCGGGCCCCTGACCAGCCCGGATCCGTCGGTCGCGCAGCGTGTTCACACATTCACTCCCTGAGGGCTGCCACCCGCCCCGCCCCGGGGTACCTTGGGCTCATGGCAGATGCGGACCGTGACCCCTTCCACCTCCACGGGGCCTCCCGGATGGCTCGCGCGTGCAGTGGGGGAGCCCTGGTCACCCACCAGCTCCCGCTGACCGTGGTGGGCCTGGCCTGCCTGGCTCTCGGCATCGTGGTGGCCGTGTTCGTGCCGGACAGTGACGGGCCGGCCTGGGCGATGGCGGTGGCCGGTTGTCTGGCCGCCGGCGTTCTGCTGCTGGGCCGGATCGCCTTCGGTCTGTTCCGCGACCGCCGCCGCGCGCTGCTCTGACGGAGTCCCGTTCGCGACCTGTTCCCGACCTGTTCGCGGCTCCTCCACGTACCGGCCGTGCGGTTTTCGGGTTCCGCCGGGCCTCGTCCCCCACCCGTAACGTCGATCGCTTTCGGCATTTCGAAACGCGGATCGAGCGAAATTGGTCAGACCGACTTAATATCGTCCAGTCGGACAATCTTGGGCCCTCTTCTTTCACCATTCCCGGACAAGGGCTTCATGTCGCCCCTACTGTGAATGCGTTCTTCCGTCTCGAAGCGCCGTGGAGGGGGAGCGATGGGCGGCAGACCGGATCGTGCCGCGGCCGCCTCATGAGGCGCGCCGGGGACCTCGCCGTCGCCGCCCTGGCCGCGATCGTCGCACTGCCGCTGGCCCTGCTGATCGCCGTGCTGCTCCGGTGCACCGCCGACGGCCCGATCCTCCGGAGGCAGACCCGGGTCGGCCGACACGGCCGTGAATTCCTGCTCCTGCGCTTCCGCGCCGACGGGGACGGCCGGCTCGCCGCCCTGCTGCGCCGCACCGGCCTGAACGAGCTGCCCCGACTGTGGAACGTGGTGCGCGGCGAGATGGGGGTGGTCGGGCCGCGACCGGTCGGCCCCGACCAGGTGTCTCGGTGCTCGGGCCGCGAGCGCGGCCGGCTCGCGGTCCGACCCGGCCTCACCGGCTGGGCCCAACTGCAGGCGGTGAGCCGGAGCCGGACGCCCCGCCCGCTCGGCCGCCCCGAGTGGACCGAGCTCGACCTCTGGTACGTCGAGCACCGTTCGCTCGGACTCGACCTCCGCATCCTCGGGCTGACCGTGCTCGCCCTGCTGCGCCCCGACGCCGGCCCGGACGCCGGACCGGGCAACGGGCCGGACGCCGGGCCGGCGTCCGGCCCGGGGGTGTCCGACGCGGGGGTGTCCGACGCCGGCCGTCCGCGCGGGGCCGACCCCGAGCCGCCGGGATAGCCCCGAACCGCCCCGATAGGCTGCGGCCATGGCCATTCCCCCCTTCCTCGCCGAACTCCGCGCCGTCGTGGGCACCCGCCCGCTCTGGCTGAGCGCCGTCGTCGCCGTCGTGTTCGACGACCGCGACCGGGTGCTGCTCGCCCGACGGGCCGACGACGGCCGGTGGGCGCCGGTGGGCGGCATCCTCGACCCGGGCGAGCAGCCGGCGGACGGCGTGGTGCGCGAGTGCGAGGAGGAGACCGGGGTGGTGGTCGTGCCCGAGCTGCTCGCCTCCGCCACGGTCTCGCCGCAGGTGACGTACCCGAACGGCGACGTGACGCAGTACCTGGTGCTGACCTTCCGCTGTCGGGCGGTCGGCGGCGAGGCGCGGGTGAACGACGACGAGTCGCTGGACGTCGGCTGGTTCGGGCTGGACGAGCTGCCGCCGATGGTCGAGAGCGAGCACGAACGGCTGCGCCACGCGCTGGAGTGCGAGGGCCCGGCGGTCTTCACCTGGGACGGCAGGGAGCGCCCCTGACGCCGGGCGGCGGCGCACCGGGCGGCGCACCGGGCGGAAGGCCCGCGGGGGCCACCGGTCCGCCCGCCCCGGCGCCGCGCGCGGGCCCTGGAGCCGCCCGCCGCGGTTCCCGCCCCGGGCCGGGTCAGCCCTTGTACTGCCGGTAGGCCTCCTCGGCCGCGTCCAGGACGGCGGCCAGGTCCCCGCCCGCGGTGGCGGTCGCGGTGGCGGCCACCGCGCCCTCGACGAACGGGGCGTTGGCGAACCGGACCGGGAACGGCAGCCCGTGTTCCTCGGCCGCGGACAGCAGCGCGCGCACGGTGGTGACCGCCCCGCCCAGGTCGGCGAGCACCACCACGCCGTGGCCCTGGTCCACCCGGCGGGTCGCGGCGGCCACCAGGACGGCGCTGATGCCCGGTCCGTCCGACGGGTCGCCGCCGGTCGCCGCGACCGGCGCGGGGGAGTCGGATCCGGTCAGCGCGAGCGCGAGGGAGCGTACGGCGGTGGCCAGTTCCTGGCTGTGCGAGACCAGGACGACCCCGACCCGCCCGTGTGCGGAGGGCCGGGCCGGGGTCGGTCGGGGCAACGGGGTGGGCGAGGGGGGCGTGCGGGGTGCCGGGGGATGGGCCGAGGGTGCGTCGGAGATGGGGATGACGTCGGCGCGGGTGCCGTCCCGGCGGCTCATCGGCTGCTCCCTTGAGTGGGTCGGTGGGTGGATCGTCGGTCAGAACGGTCGAGCGGCGCCGAGCGTTCGAACAGCGCGGCGGATCGGGGCGCCGGCCCGCTCGGGCGGGGCCGCCGTCGGGGTCGCGGATTCCCGCGGGCGGCCGGACGGCCCGTTCCACCGGCCCGCCCGGCACTGGTCCCGCCGGGACGGTCCTGCGGGGCCGGGGAGGCCGCGTGGCGGCGTCCTGGCAGCACTCTGGCAGCTGCCCGCCGCCCCCGCCGGTCGGGACACGCCTCGACCCTTCCTCCGGCCGCGCCCTTCCCCGCCCGGAGGAGTCCTCGTCAACCCGCTGACCGGGGCCGGGCGGTGTGGCTAGGCTGGTCCGGGAATGCCGTCGGGAGGAGAGCGGTCAGTGGGATCCAACAGCGGGACGGACACGGAGGTCGGCGTGGCACAGCCGGATCTGGCACCGAGCGGGAAGCCCAGGGTGGACTTCACCGGGGCGGAGTGGCTGTGCAGCAGTCAGGGCGTCGGGGACGTCCAGATCGCCTTCGTGGACGGCTACATCGGGATGCGGGACGGCCGCCAGGAGGACGGGCCGATCCTGGTCTTCACCCCGGGCGAGTGGCGGGCCTTCGTGCTCGGTGCCCGGGACGGCGAGTTCGACCTCACCTGAGGCGCGCCACGCAGGGAACCACCGGAGCGGGCCCTCGATGGACGGGGGTCCGCTCCGTGGGCGACCTTTCGGGTCCGAACATCACAACTCATGATCCATTGAGCGTGCCACGTCAGAATTTCTGTTGACTGTTAGACAAACGCAGCTCAGAGTATGAGCACAGGCAGACGCCGTGCCCACCGCCCCCACGCGGCCAGACACGGCGCCTGCTGTGCGGCTCGGCAGTTGCCGGGCCATCCTCCCAGTCATCCCCTGCGCACCGGGGTGCGTCGGCCGGTCCCGGCCCCGTGATGGGGCCGGCAGTCGCCGGGAGGCGTGGTGCCGAAGCCGAGAGCGACTCGGATGACGGCACCGGCGCTCGGGACCCGCACGCCCCCACGCGGCGGCGTCCCGAGCAGATCCACGGGAGCGACAGGCCGGGGCCCCGCGGATCTGGCTTGTGATGCATGGAACTGTTGGCTTGTGTGTTTGTGCTGTGTGCGACGACGAAGCTGGGTGCTCGGCAGTTCGGCACGACGAGTGCACAGTGAGGGAAACGCGTGTAGGGCCGCGTTGCGACATGCCGTCCCCCCGGAGGGTGAAACCCGGAACGGCTGTCGTGCTGAACCGAACGTAGCCCGGACGGTTGCTCAGAGTCAACATTGGTCTCTGAGCGTCGATCTCCCGGTGGTCCCCCGTCGGCGCCCCACCCACCTCGCGAGCGTGGTGTGCCGGACACGTACGATGTTCCCATGTCTTTTCTCCGCCGTCGCTCCGGACAGCCCGCCGGCCCGGACTTCGACGTGCTCGCGATGGACCCGGGCGACTGGCCCGGTGACTTCGGTGCGGCCATGATGACCGGCCCGGACGGCTCCTGCCAGGGGATTTTCCTGCGCTACGACCTGTTCGGCGGCAGAGGCCCGGCGATGTTCATCGGCAACCTCCCCGAGGGTTCGCCCGCCCGGGAGACCGGCGACGACGTGCCCTTCGAGGTCCGGCAACTGCTCGCGGCGCTGGAGAACGACGAGCCGGTCGAGTTCGTCTCGGCCGAGGACTTCCCGGTGATGCTCGGGGACGACCTGCTGATCGTGAAGAAGGTCAAGGTCAGCGAGGAACGCGTGTTCTGCGCCCAGTTCGGCCGCAGCGACGGCGTCCTGGTCACCGTCGCCTCCTGGGACCGACCGATTTCGGACGACCTGTATCAGCTGCTGAAGCCGCTCCCCTCGGACATGTTCCAGCAGGGCTGACCCCGCCGGGGCCGTCCGGCTCCGCCCGGGACCCGGACGCTGCTTGACGGTATCGATCAACGGTTCGTACAGTCGCGAACATGCCGTGCCGTCTTCCGCTGCTGACCCGCCGCAGGCACCTCGACCTGCGGCGCACCGCCAGCGCGGCGTGTCCGGGCCGCTGAGGGGGGCTCGTTCCCCCGGCGGCGGGGGGCCGACCGGTTGTCCGGTCGGCGCCGACACCAGGGGACGGGCGGTGAGCCGACCTCCGGGGCCGCCCATCGGTACCGCGCGCCCGTACGGCGTGCCGCCCGCATCCGTCGAGCCCACGCTGCCGCCCGGAGGCACAGCATCATGACGACCCGCGCCGCCAACCGTTCGACCGCCGATCGTTCGCCCGAGGACCGGGTGTCCGACGACCGGTCCCCCGGCGACCGTTCGCCCGCGAGCGCCTCCGCGGAGGAAGTTCCGGCCAAGGGCGGCTCCGCCGGGCGCCGTCCCCGGACCGCCGCCCGATCGGCGGGTTCCGACCGGTCCGATTCCGGCCATCTCGAATCCACCGCCCCCACACCGGCCGGTTCCCCGCCCGCCGGTTCCCCCGCCCCCGCGACCGGGGACCCCGAGGCCGGTGGCCCGGGGCCCGACCGCACCGGCCCCGCCCGGGCCGCGATCGACGGCGCCCTCGCCGGACTGCCCCGGGTGGTCGACCTGTTGGCCGCCCGCGCCGAGGAGCACGACCGCGACGCGACCTTCCCGTACCAGGGGATCGAGGCCGTCCACGAGGCCGGGCTGCTCACCCTCACCGTCTCCGAACGGTACGGCGGACCGGGCGGAACGCTCGCCGACACCGTCCGGGTGCTGTCCCGGCTCGGCCGCGGCGACGCCTCGGTGGCGGTGGTCACCGCCTTCACCCTGCTCCGGCACGCCGAGCAGGCCCGCCGCGCCGACTGGCCGACGGCCGGCTACCGGCGGCTGCTCACCGAGTCCCGGCGCGGCCCGGCGCTCGTCAACACGCTGCGGGCGGAGCCCGGTGCCGCGGCGGGCGACCTGCCCGGCACCGTCGCCCGACGGGACGGCGACGGTTGGCTGCTGACGGGCCGGAAGACGTACTGCACCGGCGCCGAGGCGCTCGCCTGGATGGCGGTGACCGCGCGGACCGACGAGGAGGAGCCGAGGATCGGCACCTTCCTGGTCCGCGGCGAGAGCGAGGGCCTGGAGATCGACCCGACCTGGGACCAGCTCGGGCTGCGGGCCAGTGCCAGCCACGACGTGGTGCTGGACGGGGTCCGGGTGCCGGGCGACCTCGCGCTGGGCCTGACGCCCGGTCGCCGGACGGGCCGTCAGGGTGCCGACGCCGAGGCCGAACTCACCCTGGCCTGGCACGACCTGGCGCTCTCCGCGGTGGCGATCGGGGTCGCCAGGGCCGCCGAGGCCTGGCTGATCCGCTTCCTCAACCAGCGCACCCCGGCCAATCTGACCGAGCCGCTCGGCACCCTGCCCCGCTACCGGACCGCCCTCGGCGAGATCGAGGCCCAGCTGATCGGCGCGGAGGAACTGGTCGAGGGCCTGGCCCCCCGGGTGGACCGGGGCGAGCCGGAGGCCGTCGCCCGGACCGGACCGGCCCACCTGCTGGTGACCCGGGCCGCGACGTCGGTGGTCCAGCAGGCCGTCGCCCTCACCGGCAACCCCGGCCTGAGCCGGCGCCACCCGCTGGAGCGCTACCTGCGGGACGTGCTCAGCAGCCGGGTGCACCTGGCCCCCGACGAGGCCGTCCTGGAGGCCGCCGGCCGGGCCGCCCTGGAGCGGGACGCCCGGCCGTAGGTCCGTCCTGCCGGCCCTTCCCGGGTCCGCGCCGATCGACGGGACGGGCCCGGGAACGGGCACAGGCACAGGCACGGGTGCGGGCCCGGGTGCGTCCCCGGGCCCGCACGGTTCAGCGGGTCCCGACGGCGGCGCGGACGGCCCGGCGGGCGAGCGCCGCGTCGTCGTAGAGGCGGCGGATCATGATCCGCTGCTCCTCGCCGGCGCCCGGCACGTCGTACAGCCGGATCTCCCGCATCAGCACCAGCGCCAGGTTCACCAGGAACGCGTCCCGGGCCAGTGTGCCGCCGCTCTGGGCGAGTTGGCTGATCTGGCGGCGTGCCGCGGTGTCCCCGGACAGGACGCTCCAGAGCACCGCCAGGTCGTAGCCCGGCAGGTACCAGCCAGCCTGCTCCCAGTCGACCAGCACCGGGCCGGACGGCGCCAGCAGCATGTTGCTGAGCAGGGCGTCGCCGTGGCAGAGCTGGAGCGGGGTGTGGCCGAGGCCGTGCAGCAGGCCGCGCAGGTCGCCGGCGTCCCGGTCGGTGAGCTGGCCCACCGAGTGGTAGCGGGCGATCTCCAACTGGTAGTCCAGGCGAGGCTGGAAGACGTCGGTCGGCGGCCGCCAGAGGTTCAGCGTGCGGACCGCGGTGAGCAGCGCCCGGACCTCGCCCGGGGTGGGCGCGTTGACCGGGTGGCGCTCGCGGGCCGCCGGGCGCCCCGGCACGCGCTCCATGACCAGCACGCACCGGTCGTGGTCGGCTGCCACCAGCCGGGGCAGCCGCACCGGCGGGCGGTGCCGGACGAACGCCCGGTAGACCGCCACCTCGTGGTGGAAGTCGGCCACCAGCTGCTCGAAGTACTCACTCCGCACCGCCTGTGGCGCCAGGCACTTGGCGACCACCGGAGCCCGCCCGATGGTGCCCGCCACCAGGATGTGGCGGCTGCCCTCGCGCAGGACCTGGCGCGGAGTGAACGCGGGACATATCCGCGCGACACTGCCGAGCGCCGCCCGGACCGCCGGGGTCTGGAGCGCCGAAGGATCGATCCGCTCCGGGCCGCCGACGGGCTGGCCGGGCCGACGGGCCCGCAGCACCTGGCCGTCGGCCTGCCGGGCCAGCGGCATCCGGCCGCCCGGAAACGCGGTCTCGGGGACGCGCGGTCCCAGCACGGTACGGCCGGCGGGGCCCAGCGCCGTGCGGCCGGTCGGGACGACCCGGGGGTCCGTGGCCCGGCCCTCGGCACCGCGCGGAGCCGCGGGCCGACTCGCCGGGGGCACCGCCTTGGGGCCGGTGCGGCCGGCGGCTGCGGTGGGAGGGCGCAGCGCGGGGCGGGTCGCGGTGTGCGTGGGGGTCGTCGCTGAGGAGTACATGGGCTGAGGGTGGTCCCTTCCGGTCCGTCGGCAGGTGCTGCCCCGCGGGGGCGGGGAGGGCCGGTGCCGTGTGCTTCCTGGCGTGACGGCGGCCCTGCGGGTGGTGCGGTGCGTCGAGTGGTGCGGTACTGCGCGCGGCCGCTCGAGCGGTGCGGTGGGTGGTGCACGGGCGCCGGGCACGGACGCGGGGTCAGGAACCCCTGGTCGGCGGTGCTCCGGCCGTCCGCACCCTGGGGAATGCGGTCGGCCGGACTGCCGTCGGCCGTGCCCGGCGCTCCCGCGCCACCCGGCCGCGCCACCCCCTCGGGTGAGGACCGGGAGCGCCCCGTGCCACCGTCGGGGGACAGCCCCGACGCTGGTGGGACACCGCCCGACCCGGGGGGCGAGGTGGCGCACCCCTACAACACACCCCTCGGGCACTGGCTTAGTAGTCTGGCGGGCCCTGGCGAACGGTGGCGAATGCTCGCCCGGCACTTGCCGGAGCCTCTAGCCTCGGATCAGCCGAGGAACCTGGGGGCTTCGTTGAGCAGGGAACCCAACACCCGACTGGCCGATCTGTTCGTCCTGACCGGATGGTCGAAGGGCGAGCTCGCGCGGCTGGTCAACCGTCGGGGTGCCGCGATGGGACAGCTGCAGCTGTCCACCGACACGTCGAGGGTACGGCGCTGGATCGAGCAGGGGGAGATCCCGCGCGATCCGGTGCCGAGGGTGCTGGCGGCCGTGTTCACGGAGCGGCTCGGACGTGTCGTCACCACTGAGGACCTCGGTCTGGAACGACACCGGCCCACCAGGTCCGGAGCGGACGCGTCCGCGGCAGTGCCATGGTCGCCGGATCGAACAGCCGCGGTCCTCACCGAGTTCACGGGAATGGACCTCATGCTGAACCGACGTGGATTGGTGGGCGCCGGAGCGGCGCTCACGGCCGGGGCGGTCATCGCCGACTCGCTGAAGGGCTGGCTGGGCGGGGACGCGGTCGCGTACGCGGCCTCCGTACCCGGGCCCCGACAGGTGGTCACCGGGGGCGGAGCGCACCCGGTGGCGGACGTGTACGACGCGGGCCCGGTCGGGCTCGACGAGGTGGAGTCGCTGGAGCACTCGGTACAGGTGTTCCGGGCCTGGGACGCGGCCCGCGGGGGTGGGCTGCAGCGCAAGGCCGTGGTCGGTCAACTGAACGAGGTAGGCGGGCTGTTGACGCACCGGCACGCGCCGGAGGTGGAGCAGCGGCTGTGGCTGGTCGCGGCCAACCTGGCGGTGCTGGCGGGCTGGATGTCGCACGACGTGGGCCTGGAGCCCACCGCCCAGAAGTACTTCATGATCGCGGCCGACGCGGCCAAGGAGGCCGGCGACCGGCCGCGGGCCGGGGAGGCGATCTCCCGGGCCGCGCGGCAGATGGTGCACCTGGGCCGGGCCGACGACGCCCTCGACCTGATGTCGGCGGCCAAGGCGACCGGCGGGCGGTTGATGCCCAGAACCCGCGCCATGCTCAACACGGTCGAGGCGTGGGCGCACGCCTCGATCGGGCACTCCCAGGACACCTACCGGCTGCTCGGGGAGGCCGAGGACCTGTTCACCGAGGAGGCGACGGAGCCGCCGCCCTCGTGGATGCAGGTGTTCGACGAAGCCGAACTGCGCGGCATGCAGGCCCTGGTGCTGCGCACGCTCTCCGAGCACGACCTGCGGGCGGCCCCCCAGGCGCGCCGGCACGCGGAGCGGGTGATCACCCTGCGGGAGGGCACCGGACAGCTGCGTTCGGCGCTGTTCGACCGGATCACCCTGGCCTCGGTGCACCTGATCACCGGCGAGCCGGACGCGGCGCAGTTCCAGGCCAAGATGGTGATGAACCTCATCGGCCAGAACTCCTCGCACCGGACCTGGGACCGGCTGCGCGAGATGTACCGGTTGACGGCGCAGTACCGGGGGCTGCCGGTGGTGGACGAGCTGAGGGAGGAGTTGGGCCGGGAGCTGCGGGCGGCGGACGCCAAGAACCGGCGTCGGCTGACCTGACCGGATCCGAGCCGACGCGATCCGACCTGACGTGACCTGACCTGACCTGACCTGGTTCGACCGGTGGCCGGGCGTGCGGGCCCGGACCGGGGCGTCCGTTCGGAGCGGTGGGGCCTCTCGTTCGGAGCGGCGGGCCGTTCGTCCAGGCCGGAGAAACTGTGCTTCAGGCCGGAGAGACCGTGCTTCAGGCCGGCGGGGCCGGGCGGAGCAGCATGCGCAGGGCGACGACGGTGCCGTCCGTGCCGAGGACGGGCTCGCCCGCGCACTCGACGCCGCCGTTCCGTCCGTCCGGTCGGCGGACCCGCAGGGCGCCGGCGGCGCAGCGGCCGTGCACCAGCGCGTCGGTCATCATCCGCCGCAGCAGCGGCCGGTCCGCCTCGGGGAGACGGTCGGGCAGCCGGTCGAGGCTGAGCGGGCCGTGCTCCGGGTCGCAGCCGAGGAGGTGGTAGGTCTCCGGGCTCCAGTGGATCCCGTCGGTCAGCAGGTCCCATTCGGCGGAGCCGATCGGGCCGTGGCCGGTTCCGTCGTGGTGGCCGCCGTCGCCGAGGTGGGGGCCGGACGGCTCGTGCGTCGTGCCGTCCACTCTGCCGTCCGTCCCGCCGTCGGCGCTGTCCGAACCGCTGTCCGTCGGGGCGCCGTCCGCCATGGCGCCTCCCGGCGGGCGGGAGGCGCCTAAGGGCATGTTCATGGCGGACCCATCGTCTCGGGTGCGGCCCGCGGCAGGCGGACCGTTCGGACAGTTCGGACAGTGAGAAGACTGTCGCACAGCGTCGTCACCCTTGCGGGCGATTTGGACAGAACGCAGGCAAAGTTCCGGTGGCATATGCCACTGTGGCTGGAGCCCTCGTCGCCCTGTGTGCGGACGGGGGTCCGAGGCGGTAACCTTCGGTGATTCCGGCGCCCGGGCGCCCACCGCAGTACCGACCACAGACCCCGGCGACGGAAATCCCGTTGCCACTACGACCGCCGCAACGGATGCTGACCTCATGTTCGAGCCAGTGATAGCACCCAGTGCCAGCCTCCTAGGCCTCCTTCAGCGAGGCCGTGGTGACGGGCAGCTCCACGCGCTGGCCGCCGACCGTGCCGAGGCCATCGCCGCGCTGGAGGAGTGCGTCACCAGGGATCCGCGAGCCGACTGGCAGGTCGAGAGTCGCTCCCTCTACTACGCGCGCATCTTCATGGAGCTGGAAGCCCCCCTCGACGGCATCGAGGACCACCTCCACTCCGCCGAGGACCTGGTCACCGACGACGAGAGCCGCACCGGCCTCGCCCTCTCCGTCCTGGGCCACCTCGCCTCGTACGGCCGGCGCGACGCGCTGCTGATGCTGCGCGAGTACGCCGCCACCGGTGCCAACTGGTCCTGGGCCCTCGACGAGCTCGCCCTGCGCGACGACGACCGCGGCCTGCTGCTGCTCGGCACCGCCGTGCTGGACCACTTCGCGCCGGGCCCCGAGGGCGACGCCGAACTGCGCGAGTTCATCCGCAACGCGTACGAGCCCCGGCCCTGGCGGCTCTGGGCGGCCTACCACCCCAGAGTGGCGGCGGCCAGCGAACAGTCACCCTTCGACCTGTGGCAACGCCAGATCAACCGCAGCGGTGTCACCCCCGGCTGGTCCACCGCCGACGTGCTGGCCTGGGCCGACCAGGGCGAGCTCGGCGGCCTCGGCGCCGGCGCCTTCCTCGGCCGGCCCGACGCCCGCCCGGAGCCCGCGCGCGGCGACGGCCGGACGTCCGGCCCCGACGCGGTGGACCGCCGCGCCGCCGCGGCCGCCCGCTGCCTGACCGCCGTGGTCCGTCCGGAGGACCGCCCGCTGCTGCTGGAGGCGGCGCGCGACGGCCTGCCCGGCGCCCGTCGGGCCGCCCTGCGCCACCTGGTCGAGCAGCGCGACCCGGCCGCCGTCGAGCTGATCGAGGCCGCCGCCGCGGACGTGGACGACCGGATCGTCCGGGCCGCCCTGGAACTGCTCGGCCGGATGCGCGGCCCCGAGGTGCTGGCGCACGCCCGCCGCTGGGCGGACCCGGCCACCGGCGGTGCCGACAGCGCGCTCGGCGAGGCCGCCGTCCAACTGCTCGCCGACGCCGGTGAGCCGGCCGACGCGCCGCTGGTGGTGGCCGGGCTGCGCCGCTGGGTCTCCGTGCGCGGGGTCGGCGGCACCGGGCTGGGATCGCTGGTGGACGGCGCGGGGCGGCTGGCCGCCGCCGACGCCGTACCGGTCCTGCGCCACATCTACGGGGAGGCAGCCTCCTCGGAACTGCGCGGACGCGCCGCCCAGGCGCTGGCCGCGACCGACGTGCACTTTCCCGAGGGGCCCGCCGTCGAGTGCCTCTGGGACTGCGAGGAGTCCACGCGTGAGCTCGCCGCGCGCCATGTCGCCACCACGGGCGACGCGCGTGTGCTCGAGCGGTTGCGCCGGCTCGCCGCCGACCCGGCCGAGGAGGCCGAGGTCCATGCCGCCGTACGCGGTCGGCTGACCGCCGCCCGGGAGTTCGGGCGTTAGGGAGCTGGTCCTCGAACCCTCCCGGATCATCGAACCCTCCGAGGCCATCGAACCCTCCCGGGTCCTCAGACGTTCAGTGGGCCGGGACACCGTGTCGGTGTCCCGGCCCACTCGCTTTCCGCGGGGCCAGGTTTCTGGAACCCCGTTCTACATCCGCACGCGCGGTCCTACTTCACCGCTCCCGCGTCCGGAGCCAGGACACCGCCGAAGACCAGTCCGATGAT
Organism: Kitasatospora sp. NPDC002543; assembly: GCF_053594915.1. NCBI lineage: Bacteria > Bacillati > Actinomycetota > Actinomycetes > Kitasatosporales > Streptomycetaceae > Kitasatospora > Kitasatospora sp. NPDC002543. Next base: position 13,732 of record NZ_JBSFWR010000145.1, read on the forward strand.
CAGAACGCCGAGCAGCACCCGGTAGATCACGAACGGCATGAAGCTGTTGTTCGAGATGTACTTCAGGAACCAGGCGATCGCCGCGTAGCCGACCACGAAGGCGATCAGGGTGGCCATGATCGTGGGCCCCCAGGCCGGGGCCGGCCCCTCCCCGATCTTGAACAGTTCCAGCGCCCCCGAGGCGAGCACCGCCGGGATCGCGAGCAGGAAGGAGTAGCGGGCCGCCGCCTCCCGGCTGTAGCCGAGCAGCAGGCCCGCGCTGATCGTGCCGCCGGAGCGGGACACGCCCGGAATCAGCGCCAGCGCCTGGGCGAAGCCGTAGATGCCCGCGTGCGGCAGCGTGAGGTCGGTGATCGGACGGGCGTGGCGGACGGCCCGGGTGCGGTCGGCGAAGGCCAGGACCAGGCCGAAGACGATCAGCGTGGTGCCGATGATCCGAAGGTCGCGCAGGTGGGTCTCGATGGTGTCCTGGAACAGCTTGCCCAGGATGCCGATCGGCAGGGTGCCGATGATCACGAACCAGCCCATCCGGGCGTCCGGTTCCGAGCGCAGGGCCGGCCGGAACAGCGACAGCGCCCAGGTCCTGATGATCGAGACGATGTCCCGGCGGAAGTAGATCAGCACCGCCGTCTCGGTGCCGAGCTGGGTGACGGCCGTGAAGGCCGCACCCGGGTCGTCCCAGCCGAACAGGGCCGAGAAGACCCGCAGGTGGGCGCTGGAGGAGATCGGCAGGAACTCGGTGAGCCCCTGGATCAGGCCGAGGACGGCCCCGTGGAACCAGTCGATCACCGGGCACCCGCCGGGGGTATCCGTCGGGCGTGGGACAGGGGCGGCATGGGCGGGTCCTTGCGGGTCGGAAGGGCGTGCGGGACCACCGTGGCCCGCCGGGCCCGCGGGCCGCGCGCGAGCCAGGCGCGCGGCTGATGGTACGGGGTGAAGGTGACGGTTCTTTGTTCACCCTTTGTTCCGGCTTTGCGCACAGGCCCCTGCGGGCCCGGAGCCGACTCGGGCCGGCGTCCGGCGCCCGTCCTGTCGCCGCACCCGGCGAAGACCCGCAATGCACGCCCTAAAGCACCGGCCGCGCCCGGACCCAGGTGCGGTCCGCGGTCAGGTAGCGCTCGACCACCAGGTCGGCCTCCGCGAGCGCCTGCTCGAACGCCTCGGTGCTGAGCGGGCGGGACAGGAAGGTCTGCGTCCAGGTGCCGTCCGGGAAGACGTACTCGCAGCGCACGGAATTGACGCCGTCGCCGACCGGCGTGGCCGAGATCAGCCGGGACAGCGCGTCCGGGCCGATCGGGCTCTCCCGGGGCACGTTCAGGTGCCAGTCCTCGCCCTCGCGCTGCACCAGCACGCAGCCGTCCTCGGCGACGTGGCGGCGGCAGGTCTCCAGCAGGCCCCGGCGGACCGTCACGTCGCCCGCGTGCACCAGGAAGGAGGCGAGCACGACGACGTCGAAGCGCTCGCCGAGGTCGAGTTCCTCGATCGGGCTGCGCACCGTGCGGACGTCCGCACGGACCCGGGCCAGCATGGCGGCGGACTCGTCCACGGCCGTGACGGCGAAGCCGCGGTCGGTCAGGGGGTGGGTCATCCGGCCGACGCCGCAGCCGAGTTCCAGGATGCGGGCGCCGGACGGCACCGCGGCCTCGATCACGTCCGGGGCGTCGCCCACGGGGAGGCGGCTCCACACCTCGACGGCGCAGCCGTCCGGGGTGATCGCGCCCGCGCCCGTTCCGTCGTATCCGTCACGTCGTTCGTCTGCCATGCCGTTCATCGGAACACGGGCGGGTGCACCCGGGGAAGAGGGCGTCGGAACGGGATTGCTACATACCCCTCGGGGGTATATGTTCGACCAGCGACGGAGCGAGGGGCGCCGAAGGGGGCGCCGGGGCGAGTGGAGGACGACATGGCGCAGTCAGCGCAGCACGGGCACCACGGGCACGCCGACCGGCAGCACGCCGGGCGCGAGCGGCACGGGAACCACGAGAGCCACGGAAGCCACGGGCATCATGAGCACCATGGACAGGCCCATGGCGGCCACCACGGCCACCAGGCTCACGGTGGTGGCGGGGCCGGCTGGCGGATGGCCGCGCAGGCCACCCTGCACTGCCTCACCGGCTGCGCCGTCGGCGAGATCCTCGGCATGGTGCTGGGTACCGCCTTCGGTCTGCACAACGGGGCGACGGTGGTGCTCTCGATCCTGCTGGCCTTCGTCTTCGGCTACGCGCTGACCATGCGCGGCGTGCGGAAGGCCGGGCTCGACGTCGGCGCCGCGGTCAAGGTCGCGCTGGCCGCCGACACCGTCTCGATCCTGGTGATGGAGCTGATCGACAACACGGTGATGGTCACCGTCCCGGGGGCGATGGACGCCGGCCTCGGTGACCTGCTGTTCTGGGTGGCGCTGGCGGGCTCGTTGGCGCTGGCCTTCGTGCTGACCGTCCCGGTCAACAAGTGGATGATCGGCCGGGGGCGCGGCCACGCCGTGGTGCACGCCTACCACGGGCACTGATCCCCGCCGGGGTTCCGGACGCGCTCTCGCCCGCGGCCCGCGCCGACCGTTCG
>NZ_JBSFWR010000146.1:0-16220 GCF_053594915.1 Kitasatospora sp. NPDC002543
GGGCGCGCCCGCCCCCCCCCCCCCCCGGGCGCGGGACCCGGTGGGGCGGTGTCCCGGTCCACCGGGGCGGGGGCCGGGACACCGCCGGTCTCAGCCCTGCGGCGTGCGGGGGCCGCTCACGCCGTAGGGGTTGTCGATGACGTAGCGCCAGTTGCCGTCCTCGCCGCGCTTGAGCACGTCGATGGCGACGCCCTGGAGCCGCTCCGGGTTGCCGTCGTCGTCCTTCGTGTCGATCGTCCACTCGACGACCAGCATGGCCTGGTCCCCGGAGACCAGCGTCTGGAGCACGGTCGCGTCCACGGTGGGGCCGTGGGACAGGAACCGCCGGACGTACTCCCGCCGGGCCTCGCCGGACAGCGGCACCCCCGGGTCCCAGACGCCGACGGCGTCCTCGGTGTACATGGAGTTGACCGCGTCCGCGTCGCCGGAGTTGAACGCCTCGCCGAACAATTCCTGGTGCTGCTCGATGTCGCTCGCCAGGTACTTGGTGATGGACTCACTGGCCATGGTTCACCGCTCCGTTCTCTTCCACTCGGATGGTCGTCGGACGATGTGCTCGGGTGGTGTGCCCGCGGGCGTCGCGCTCGGGCGTCGTGATCGGGCCTCGCGCTCGGGCGTCGTGTTCGGGTGGTGCGCCGGGGACGGCGGGTTCGAACGAGGTGCCCCGACGGTGCGCTCGGATCGGCCCCGAACCGTTCTCGGCGGGAACACCGTACCGACCGTCCGGGCCCGGTCCGGCAATCCTCCGGTAATCGCCGCCGACCTGCGGCGGAGAGCGGAGGATTACCGGGCCGAGACCACCGGTATTCCGGCCGGAGTTCCCGTCGTGGGCCTTTCCGGAATCAGCCGGAATTCCTCCCGGAAATCTCCCACGAGGTCTCCGCGACGTACTCGGAGAAATCGCGCGGCGGCCGCCCGAGGGCCCGCTGGACACCGTCCGACAGATAGGCGGTCTCACCCCTGCGGATGGTGTCGAAGATCTCGTTCAGGAAGCCGCCGAAGTCCCGGGGGTAGCCGCGCCGGACGAGGTGCTCGGTGTACTCCTCGCGGCTCGCGTCCACCTTGCGGAGCTCCCGGCCGGCGGCCGCGGCGATCGCGTCCGCGCAGTCGCCGAAGGTCATCAGCCGGGGGCCGGACAGCGCGTAGACCTCCCCCGCGTGGCCGTCCTCGGTGAGCGCGGCCACCGCGACCGCGGCGATGTCCTCGGCGTCCACGAAGGGCTCCCGCCCCTGCCAGTCGGGCAGCACGAGCTCCCCCTCGCGCACGTCCTCGCGCAGCAGCCGGTCCTCGCTGAAGTTCTGCGCGAACCAGGTCGGCCGCAGGATCGTCCACTGCGCGCCGGACTCCCGCACGGCGTGCTCGGCGGCGAAGATCGGCGAGTCCGCCGGCCACTGCTCCAGCGTCCGCGCCGACAGCAGCACCAGCCGGCGCACTCCGCGCCCGGTGGCGAGCGCGGCGAACTCCGAGAGCAGACGGGCCGATTCGGCGCCCTGCTCGTCCACGACGTAGACCGCCTCGACGTCCTCGACGGCCGGCGCCCAGGTCTCCCGGTCGTGCCAGTCGAAGCGCTGCGCGCCGGAACGGGAGGCGATCCGGGCCTCCCTGCCGCGCTCGGTCAGCCGGCGCGCGACCCGGCGCCCCGTCTTGCCGGTGCCGCCCAGTACCAGTACGGGTGAGTTGCTCATGTTCTCCAGTCCCTCGGAATCGGGATTCTGACGCTTCATCAGAAGCTGTGTGCGGGATCCGGGGCCCCGGCCCGCTCGACCGCCTCGACGGCGGCCACCACCTCCGGCGCGGCGAGCGCCGACGGCGGGTCCACCAGGAACACCACCCGAGCGTAGGCGGTCAGCAGCGACGGATCCTCCGCCGCCGCAGTCAACAGCCGGTCCAGGTAGGCGTGTTCCTCCAGCAGCTCGGCGCTCCGCTCCCCCTCGACGCCGGGGAAGGCCAGGTCCGCGCCGGTGGTCATGGACCAGACGTGGTCCACCGCCCGCCGGGCGAGGTCGGCGAAGAAGGCGGCGGGCCGCGGCACCCCAGGACGGGTGACGTGGTCGCGCAGCACGGTCGCGCCGAGTGCGGCGACGGTCATGCCCTGCCCGTACACCGGGTTGAAGCTGCACACGGCGTCGCCGAGCACCAGCAGCCCGTCCGGGAAGGCGGTCAGCCGCTCGTAGCGGCGGCGCAGGTTGGCGGGGAACCGGTAGGCGACCGGGTCGCCGAGCGGCTCCTGGTCCCGGACGGCCTCGTGGATGTCCGGCGCGGACAGCGACTTGAGGAAGTCCAGGAAGCCCGCCGAGTCGCTCGGTGGGTAGTCGCCGAGGATGCCGTAGGCGGTGACCACGTTGCGCCCGTTCTCGATCCGGGCGCAGATGGCGCCGCGTCCGGTCTCCGGTGCGGCGACCACGTCGATCGAGATCTCGTCGGGCATCGCCTCGTCCGGGAGGCGGAAGTACTGGGTGGCGTAGCCCACGCCGATCCGCAGCTCCTCCTCCTCGACCGCCGGGTAGCCGAGCGCCTTCAGCCAGGCCGGGGTCCGCGAGCGGCGCCCGGTCGCGTCCACCACCAGGTCGGCGGCCAGGCTCCGCCCCCGGCCCTCGGAGACCACGTTCACGCCCACCACGGCGCTGTCGTCCGGCGAGGTCAACAGTCCGACGAGGTCGTGCCGTTCCAGTACCCGGACGTTGGGCAGCGCGCGCAGCCGGCGGCGGACCCGCTGCTCCAGGAACGGCCGGCTCATCGACAGCAGCAGCATGTCGGAGTGCGGCTTGGGCATCCGGTGGCCGTTCATGACCCAGCGGACCTGGCCGGTGACGTCGCCCGCGGCGGCGCCGTCGGAGGTCAACTCCCCGGTGATGCCCGGGAAGAACTCCTCCAGCACCTGCCGGCCGCGGGCCAGCAGGGCGTGTACGTGGGCGCCCTGCGGCACGCCCCGGCGCGGGCAGTCGTGCGCGTCGGCGCAGACGTGCTCGGTGAGGTCGTCCCGCTCCACCACCAGGACCTCGCGGTAGGAGTCGGCGAGCACCCGGGCCGCCAGCAGCCCGGCCATGCTCGCGCCCAGGACGACGGCCCGGTTCCGATCAGTTGTCCCCACGGTGCTCGCTCCTCTGCGGTGTCTGCTCTGTCCGTGCGTTCCGTGCGTTCCGTGCGTTCGGTGCCGTGGGCGCGCCCTGCGCCACCGGTACGACCGGGGCGGCCGGGGCGCCCTCCTCGGCGGCTCCGGGCTCCGGGAACCAGCCGGCCCGGACGAAGAAGTCCACGTACCTCCCGAACAGCTCCCGGTCGATCGCCGGGCAGGCGATCCCGGTGCCCTCCAGCGCCCGCTCCGTCCGGGTCACGTCCAGCGGCGGGTAGGTCGCCCTGCCGTCGCCCGCCATCAGCGCCTCGAAGGCGTCGAGCAGCGGGGTCAGCGCGTTGTGGCGGTCGGCGCGCACCCGGGCGCGCCAGTCCTCCCACCCGACCTCGGGCAGCCGGTACCCGCGGCCCCGCAGGTGGTCGACGAAGTCCGCGAAGGGCTGGGTCTGCTCGTTGAAGAGGTGGAACGTGCCGCCCGAGGCCTTCGGGTCCGCCGCCAGCGCGGTGATCGCCCCGCTGACGTAGTCGACCGGCACCATGTGGAAGGACCCGGCGAGCCGGTCGGGCACGGCGCCCGCCTGGAGCACGCCCTTGAGGCTCAGCCAGACGAAGTCCCGGGTCTGGCAGGCGCCCGCCCGCTGGTCGCCGCAGACCACGTCCACCCGGTACAGGGACACCGGCAGTCCGCGCCCGCGGGCGATCCCGATGACCTGCTCGGCCACCCACTTGCTCTGCAGGTAGCCGTTCCACAGCTCCTCGCCGGGGCCGGTCGGCGCGTCCACCTCGACCGGCAGCGCCTCGCCCCGGGGGGCGGGGAACACCCCGCTGGTGGACACCTGGTGCACCGGGACGGTCCGGTGCCGGGCGGCCAGCCGGAGCACCTCGCGGGTGCCGTCCACGTTGGCCGGCCGCAGCTCGGCGTACGGCCGCAGCCAGCTGACCGTCGCACCGGCGTGGTAGACCACGTCCACGCGGCGGGCCAGGTCGTCGAAGTCCTCCTCGGTGAGGCCCAGGCGCGGCAGCGTGAGATCGCCGACGTGGACGGTCAGCCGGCCGCGGTCGACCTCCTCCCCCAGTTCGTACCAGGCCAGGTTCTCGTGCAGCCGGCGCTCGGCGTCGGCCCGGTCGGTGCCCCGCACCAGGCAGTGCACCCGGGCGGTGGTCGTGCGCAGCAGGTCCCGGAGCAGGAACGCCCCGAGGAAGCCGGTCGCACCGGTCAGCAGGATCTCCCGGGGGTCGACGGCCACCCGGCTGACCTCCCCGGCGGGCCGGATGGACTCGTCCAGGGTGATCTCGGCGGCGAAGTCCACCGCGGCGCGGGCCGGTTCGGGGGTGCCGGCGAGCAGTTCGGCGAACAGGTGCTTGCCGAGCGCCGCCGGCGTGGGGTGCTCGAAGACCACCGAGGCCGAGAGCCTGATCCCGGAGCCGCCGCTGAGCCGGTTGCGCAGTTCGACGGAGGTCAGCGAGTCGAAGCCGAGCTCGGCGAACGGGCGGTCCGCGCCGATGGCGCCCGGGTTCGGGTGGCCCAGCACCAGGGCGACCTCGTGGCGGACGAAGTCGAGCACGGCCTCCCACCGACCGGCCTCGGGCAGCCCCTCCAGCCGTTCGGCGAGCGAGGCCGCCGGGGCGGCGCCGTCCTGGGCGGAGGGCCGTGGCGCGGTCCGTGCCAGCGCCGCGAACACCGCCGGGACCTGGTCGGGCCGGGCGCGCAGGGCTGCCAGGTCCAGGGGACTGGCGGCGACCGCGCCGGGGCCGAGGGCCAGGGCGGCGTCCAGCAGGCCGGGGCCGTCCTCCTCGGTGACGGGCAGCAGGCCGGTGCGGGCGATGCGCTTCAGATCGGCCTCGCCCAGCTCCCCGCCCATGCCGCCCGCGGTGGCCCACAGGCCCCAGGCGACCGAGGTCGCGGGCAGGCCCAGGGCGGCGCGGTGCTCGGCGAGCGCGTCGAGGAAGGTGTTCGCCGCGGCGTAGGTGGCCTGGCCGGGGCCGCCCACCAGGCCGGCGACGGAGGAGAACAGCACGAAGGCGGACAGTTCCTGATGTGCCGTCAGTTCGTGCAGATGCCAGGCGGCGTCGGCCTTGGGGCGCAGCACGCCGGCCAGCCGCTCGGCCGTCTGGCCGGTGACCATGCCGTCGTCCCGGACGCCGGCCGCGTGCACCACCGCGGTGAGCGGGTGCCGCTCGGGGACCTCGGCGAGCAACGCGGCGACCGCCTCCCGGTCGCCGAGGTCGCAGGCGCTGATCGTCACCCGGGCGCCCAGCGCGGCGAGTTCCTCGGCCAGGGCGGCCGCGCCGGGGGCCGCCGGGCCGCTGCGGCCGGCCAGCAGCAGGTGCCGGACGCCGTGGGCGCGCACCAGGTGGCGGGCGAAGAGCGCGCCGAGCGCGCCGGTGCCACCGGTGACGAGCACGGTGCCCTCGGGGTTCCAGGGCCGGCCGGCCGGTCCTCCCGGGGGTGCGGTGCGGGCCAGCCGGGGCACCAGCACCGTGCCGGCCCGGACGGCCGTCTGGGTTTCGCCGGAGGCGAGGACGGCGGGCAGGGCCGCCGCCGAGGCCGGGTCCTCGTCCAGGTCGACGAGGACGATCCGGCCGGGCAGTTCCGACTGGGCCGAGCGGAGCAGGCCCCAGACCGCGGCCGTGGCCGGGTCGGTGGCGCCGGTGTCCCGGCCGGTGGCGACCGCGCCCCGGGTGACCACCACCAGCGGCGCGTCGGCCGCCCGGTCCTCGGCCGCCCAGCTCCGTGCGAGCGCCAGCGCCCGCGAGGCGGCCTCCCGCGCCCCGGCGGCCGCGTCGCCGCCCGGCGGGTCGATCGGGGCGAGCAGGGCGGTGAAGGCCTCCGGCGAGGCCAGTGCCGCCTCCGGGTCGGCGAACCGGTGGGAGACCGGCAGGCCCTCGGTGGCGGCGCCGCCGTCCGCTCCGCCGTCCAGTGCGGCCCACACCGGGGGTGCGGCCGGGGCCGCCGGGACGACGGGCGTCCAGGCGAGCCGGAACAGCGAGTCGTACGGCCGCGCGCGGGCCGCCGCGACCTCGGCCCCGTCGACCGGGCGGGCCCGGGTGGCGGCGACGGAGGCGACCGGACGGCCGTGCCGGTCCGCGAGCAGCACCGCCCAGCCGCCGTCGGCGCCGGGCGTCAGCCGGGCCCGGACGGAGGAGGCGCCGACGGCGTGCAGCCGCACGCCCCGCCACTCGGCGAAGACCCCGGGGAGGCCGACGGCCCGGGCCGCGCCCTGGACGACGGTGTCCAGCAGCGCGGGGTGCAGCCCGTAGCCGTCGGCCCCGGCGCCCTCGGGCAGCCGGGCCTCGGCGTACAGCTCCTCGCCGCGGCGCCACAGGGCGGTCGGACCGGCGGAGGCGCCCGCCGGGTGAAGCGGATGGCCGGGAGCGTCCGCCGGGTCGAGCGGCTCGGCGCCGGCGGGCGGCCAGGCCCCGAGGTCGACCGGGGCCGGCCGGCCACCGGGGGCGAGCCGACCGGTGGCGCAGGCCGTCCACACCGGGCGGTCCTGGTCGGCGCCGGTGTGCACGGTGAACGGCCGTCCGCCGTCCGGCTCCGCCGCGCCGACGGCCAGTTGGAGCCGCAGCCGGCCGCGGTGCGGCAGCGCCACCGGCCGGGTGAGGGTCAGCTCCTCGACCAGCCCGCAGCCGAGTTCATCGCCCGCCCGGATCGCCAGGTCCAGCAGGGCGGCGGCGGGCAGCACCGGTTCGCCGTGCAGGGTGCGGTCGGCCAGCCAGGGCTGGGAGCGCGCCGACACCCGGCCGGTGAACACCATGGCGTCGCTGCCTGCCACCTCGACGGCCGAGTCCAGCAGCGGGTGCCCGGCGAGCGGGTCCGCGGGCCGTTCCTCGGCGGCGTCCACCCAGTAACGCCGCCGTTCGAAGGGGTAGCTCGGCAGCTCCACCGGGCGGGGTCGGGCCGGGGCCAGGAACGCCGGCCAGTCGACCGGGGCGGCCGCGGCCCACAGCCGGCCCAGCGCGGCGACCAGGGCCCGCGGCTCGGACCAGCCGGACCGCGCGGCGGCCACCGGCACCACCCCCGGGCCGTCGGCGAGGCAGTCCTCGACCATCGCGGTCAGGACGGCCGCCGGGCCCAGCTCCAGCGTCACGCCCACCTGCCGCGCGGCCAGGGTGCGGACGGCGTCGAGGAAGCGCACCGGGCTGCGCGCCTGGTCGATCCAGTACTCGGGCGAGCGCAGCTGCTCCTCGGTGACGAGCCGGCCGGTCACCGTGGAGACGATCGGGACGGTGGGCGCGCTCAGCGTCACGCCCTCGAGCACCCGGGCGAACTCCTCGGTCATCGGTTCCATCAGCGGGGAGTGGAAGGCGTGGCTGACCACCAGCCGCTTGGCGGACCGGCCCCACCCCCGGACGGCCGCGGCGATCTCCTCGACCACCGCCTCCTCGCCCGAGACCACCACCGCGGCCGGGCCGTTGACGGCGGCGAGCCCGACCCGGCCCGGGTGGGCGGCGAGCAGCGGCCCGACCTCCTCGGCCGAGACGCGCAGCGCCGCCATCGCGCCGCCCGGCGGCAGCGCCTGCATCAGCCGGCCCCGGGCGGCGACCAGCGCCGCCGCGTCGTCGAGCGTCAGAACGCCCGCGAGGTGGGCGGCGGCGAACTCGCCCACCGAGTGTCCGGCGAGGACGTCCGGCCGCACGCCCCAGGAGCCGACCAACCGGGCCAGCGCCACCTCGTGGGCGAACAGCGCGGGTTGGGCGTACGCCGTGTCGTCGAGCCGCTCGCCGGTGGCGATCACCTCGCGCAGCGGGCGGTCCAGGTGCGGGTCGACCGCGGCGCACACCGCGTCGAACGCGGCCGCGAACTCCGGGAACTCCCGGTGCAGTTCCAGGCCCATCCCGGCCCGCTGGGCACCCTGGCCGGTGAACAGGAAGGCCAGTCTGCCCGGCCGCGGCGGGGCCGCGGTGACGACACCGTCCCCGTCGGCGGCCAAGGCCCGCAGCCCGTCGAGCAGTTCGGCGCGGTCCGCGCCCACCACGGCGGCCCGGTGCTCCAGGCCGGCCCGGGTCGCCGCCAGCGAGAACGCGAGGTCCGCCGCGGACAGTTCGGGCCGTCGCTCGGCGAGGGCGAGCAGCCGTCCGGCCTGGGCCCGTACGGCGCTCGGGGTACGGGCCGAGAGCAGCCAGGGCACGGCGGGCAGCGGACGCGCCGTGGAACCACCCTCGGCGGGACCGTCGGCCTCGGCGGGCTCGGCGGGCTCGGCGGGCTCGGCGGCCGGCGCCTGCTCGATGATCACGTGCGCGTTGGTGCCGCTCACTCCGAAGGCCGACACCGCCGCCCGGCGCGGGCGGCCGGTCTCCGGCCACGGCCGCTGCTCGGTGAGCAGTCGCACCGCGCCCGCCGACCAGTCGACCAGCGGGGTCGGCCGGTCCACGTGCAGGGTCTTCGGCAGCACGCCGTGCCGGATCGCCTGGATCGTCTTGATCACGCCGCCGACCCCGGCGGCGGCCGCCGAGTGGCCGATGTTGGACTTCAACGAGCCCAGCCAGAGCGGCCGTTCGGCCGGCCGCTGCGCGCCGTAGGCGGCCAGCAGCGCCTGCGCCTCGATCGGGTCGCCGAGCCGGGTGCCGGTGCCGTGCGCCTCGACCGCGTCCACGTCCGCCGGGTCCAGCCGGGCCTCGGCCAGCGCCTGGCGGATCACCCGCTCCTGGGACGGCCCGCTGGGTGCGGTGAGCCCGTTGGACGCGCCGTCCTGGTTGACCGCCGAGGAGCGCAGCACGGCCAGCACCCGGTGCCCGTTGCGGACGGCGTCGGAGAGCCGCTCGACGAGCAGCAGGCCCACGCCCTCCGACCAGCCGGTGCCGTCGGCGGCGGCCGCGAAGGACTTGCACCGGCCGTCCGCGGCCAGGCCGCGCTGCCGGGAGAAGTCGACGAACCCGCCGGGCGTCGCGCTGATCGTCACCCCGCCGGCCAGGGCGAGGGAGGACTCGCCGTTGCGCAGTGACTGGGCGGCGAGGTGCAGCGCCACCAGCGAGGAGGAGCAGGCCGTGTCCACCGTGATCGCCGGGCCCTCGAAGCCGAACGAGTAGGAGATCCGACCGGAGGCGACGCTGGTGAGCTTGCCGGTCAGCAGGTAGCCCTCCAGCTCGGCCGGGCCCTGGAGGCCGAGGTAGGTCTGTTCGACCGCCCCGACGAAGACCCCGACGTCCTCGCCCCGGAGCGCGGTCGGGTCGATCCCGGCGTGCTCGAAGGTCTCCCAGGCCGTCTCCAGCAGGACCCTCTGCTGGGGGTCCATGGAGACCGCCTCGCGCGGCGAGACCCCGAAGAACGCGGCGTCGAACTCGGCCGCGCCGTCCAGGAACCCGCCCTCCCGGGTGTAGGAGGTGCCCGGGGTGTCCGGGTCCTCGTCGTACAGCGCGTCCAGGTCCCACCCGCGGTCGGTGGGGAACTCCGTGACGGCGTCCCGGCCCTCGGCGACGAGCTGCCACAGCTCCTCCGCCGAGCCCACCCCGCCGGGGAACCGGCAGGCCATGCCGACGACGGCGATCGGCTCGCCGCGGCCGGCCTCCAGTTCCGCGACGCGGCGCCGGGCCTTCTGCAGGTCGGCCGTGACCCACTTCAGGTACTCGGCCAGCTTCTTCTCATCCGCCATGCGGACGGTCACCCCTTCCCTGTCCGGTGTGCCGGTCGTCAGTTGCCGGCACGGCCGAGCTCGTTGTCGATGAAGTCGAGGAGCTCGGCGGTCGAGGCGTCCTCCAGGTCGGTCACCGCGCCGTCGGCGGCGGGGGTGCCCCAGGCCTCCAGCCAGCGCGACAGGATGGTCTGCAGCCGGACGGTGACGGTGCCGCGTTCCTCCTCGTCGCCGACGGCGGAGAGCACCTCCTCCAGCCGGTCGAGTTCGGCCAGGACGGCGGACGAGGGCTCGGCAGCGTCCTGCGGCGCCACCTCGCCGAGCAGGAAGCCGGCCAGCGCGAGCGGCGTCGGGTGGGCGAACACCACCGTCACCGGCAGTGTGAGCCCGGCGGCCTCGCCCAGCCGGTTGCGCAGCTGGACGGCGGTCAGCGAGTCGAAGCCGAGCTCCTGGAAGGGGCGCTGGGGGTCGACGTCGGCCGGGTCGCGGAAGCCGAGCACGCCCGCCACCTCGGTGCGGACCAGGTCGAGCACGAGCTCGGTGCGCCCGTCGGGGGCGAGCCCTGCCAGCCGCTTGACCAGCGGGACGGCCTCGGCGGCCCGGGGGCGCCGGGTGCCCGCCGGGACCAGGGCCCGCAGCAGGGCCGGCACCGGGTCCAGGGCCCGCACCGCCGCGAGGTCGAACGGGGTGGCGGTGAGCGCGGGCGGGTCCACCCGCAGGGCGGCGTCGAACAGGGCGAGGCCCTGTTCCGGGCCGACCGGCAGGAAGCCCTCCCGGGCGAAGCGGGCGCGGTCGGCCGCGGTGATCCCGGCGTTGATCCCGCCCTCGACCTCCCACAGGCCCCAGGCCAGCGAGGTCGCCGGCAGGCCCTGGGCCCGGCGCTGGTGCGCCAGGGCGTCCAGGGCGGCGCCGGCCGCCGCGTAGTTGGCCTGGCCGGGGCCGCCGAAGACGGCGACGACGGACGAGAACAGGACGAAGGCGGTGAGGTCCTGGTCCCGGGTCAGCTCGTGCAGGTGCCGGGCCGCGTCGACCCGGGAGCGCAGCACGCCCGCCAGCTGCTCGGGGGTGAGCGCCGGGAGCAGCCCGTTGTCGAGGACGCCCGCAGCGTGCACCACCCCGCTCAGCGGGCGGTCGGCGGGCACCGCGGCGAGCAGCGCCGCGAGCGCCCCGCGGTCGGCGACGTCGCAGGCGGCGACGGTCACCTCCGCGCCGAGCGCGGCGAGTTCGGCGCGCAGCGGCTCGGCCCCGGGGGCCTGCGCGCCGCGCCGGCCGGCCAGCAGCAGGTGGCGCACGCCGTGCTCGGCGACCAGGTGGCGGGCGACGGCGCCACCGAGCGCGCCGGCGCCGCCGGTGATCAGGACGGTCCCGTCCGGCCGCCAGGCGGCGGGCGCCTGCTCCGCGGTGGCGGGGGTCCGGTGCAGCCGGGGGACGAGCAGCCGGCCGTCCCGGACGGCGGCCTGCGGCTCGTCGGTGGCGGCGATCGCGGCGAGCAGGGCCGGGTCGGGCCGCTCGGTGTCGCTGTCCACGAGGACGATCCGGCCCGGGTTCTCGGACTGCGCGGAGCGGACCAGGCCCCGTACGGCGGCCTCGTCCAGGTGCGGCGACTCCTTCTCCGCGACGGCCACCGCGCCGCGGGTGACGAGCACCAGCCGGGTGCCGGCGAGCCGGTCGTCGGCCAGCCACTCCTGGAGCAGGGCCAGTGTCCGCCCGACGGCGTCGCGCAGCGACTCCGGTGTGGGCTCGGCCGGTTCGGGCCGCCGGACGACGAGCACCCGCAGGTCGGCGCCGGCGGCGGCCGCCGCGCCCGCCGACGCGGGATCGGGGTGGTGCGGCAGGCCGGAGCCGGGTTCCTCGGCGCCGCCGAGGGTCGCCCAGCCGGTGGGGCGGGCGGGCCGGACGGCCGGCGGGCTCCAGACCAGGTGGTGCAGGGCGCGGCCCGGGCCGGGGGCTCCGGCCAGGTCGGCCGGCCCGGCCGCGCGCAGCGTCACCGACTCGACGCTCGCCACCGGGGCGCCGTCCGGGTCGGTGAGCCGCACGGACACGGTGGACTCGCCGGTGGGGACGATCCGGGCCAGGACGGCGGTGGCGCCGGCGCGGTGCAGCCGCACGCCCTGCCAGCGGACCGCGAGGCGCCCGGCCGGCTGCTCCGGGGCGGCGGCCAGGGCCGCCTGCAGCAGAGCGGGGTGGAGCCCGTAGCGGTCGGCGTCGGCCGTGAACTCCTCGGGGAGCACGAGCTCGACGCCCGGCCCGGAGGCGTCCTGTTCGAAGGCGTCTCGTCCGAAGGCGTCCCGTCCGAAGGCGTCCGGGGCCGGGGCCGGGGCGTCCTCCCCGCGCAGCCGGCCGTGCGCCAGCCGCAGCCAGGCCCCGTCCGCCTCCGGCTTCGCGTGCACGGCGACCGGCCGCAGGCCGTCCTCGTCCGGCGCGCCGACCCGGACCTGCAGCGGCACCGCCCCGGTGTCCGGCACCGCGAGGTGGGCGTGCGCGGTCAGTTCGTCCAGCACGGGGCTGCCGGCCTCGCGTCCGGCCCGCAGCACCGCGTCGACCAGGGCGGCGGACGGCAGCACGGCGGTGTCGCCGACGGTGTGCTCGGCCAGCCAGGGCAGGGCCCGGGCCGAGGCCCTTCCGGCGCCCAGCAGTTCGTCGGCGTCGGCCACCGGGACGACCGTGTCGAGCAGCGGGTGGCCGGCCCGGTCGGCGCCGGCGGCGGGCAGCGGGGCGGCCGGCTCCAGCCAGTACCGCTCGCGCTGGAACGGGTAGGTCGGCAGGTCCACCGGGGTGGCGCCGGTGCCGGCGAAGAACGCCGCCCAGTCGACGGGCACCCCGCGCACGTGCAGCCGGCCGAGCGCCGAGACCAGGGTGTGCGGCTCCGGGTAGCCGTGGCGCATCGCCGGGACGGTGGCGCTGGTGGCGCGCTCGACGCAGGTCGCGGCCATGGCGGAGAGCACGCCGTCCGGGCCGAGCTCCAGGAAGGTGTCGACGCCTTCGGCCTCCAGGGTCCGCACGGCGTCCAGGAACCGTACGGGGTTGCGGAGTTGGTCCACCCAGTAGTCGGCGGTGGTCCAGCGGTCGCCGTTCTCGACCTCGCCGGTGACGGTGGAGACGATCCGGACGGTCGGCCGGTGGAAGGTCAGTTTCTCGGCGACACCGCGGAACTCCTCCAGGATCGGGTCCATCCGCGGCGAGTGCGAGGCGTGGCTGATCGGCAGCCGCTTGGTGCGGTGGCCCCGTTCGCGCAGCGCGGCGGCGACCGCGACGGCGGCGTCCTCGTCGCCGGAGACCACCACCGCCTCCGGTCCGTTGACGGTGGCGAGCACCGCCCGGCCGTCCGGGTCGAGGGCGGCGAGCACCTGCTCCTCGGTGGCCTGGATGGCGATCATCGCGCCGCCCTCGGGCAGCGAGCGCATCAGCCTGCCGCGGGCGGTCACCAGGGTGGCGGCGTCGGGCAGCGAGAGCACGCCGCCGACGTGGGCGGCGATCAGCTCGCCGGTGGAGTGGCCGACCAGGTAGTCGGGGCGCACGCCCCAGGCCTCCAGCTGGCGGTAGAGCGCCACCCCGACCGCGAACAGCGCGGCGAGGGTGTAGTCGATCTGGTCGAGTTCGTCGCCCGTCTCGATCACCGTGCGCAGCGGGCGCGGCAGGTGCTCGTCCAGGGCGTCGCAGACCTCGTCGAAGGCCGCGCGGAAGGCCGGGAAGGCGGCCCGCAGTTCGTTGGCCATGCCGATCCGCTGGGCGCCGCCGCCGGTGAACATGTACGCGGTGAGGCCCTCCCCGGCCCGGCCGAGCAGGGCGCCGGGGCCCCCGGTGGCGATGTCGGCGAGGCCCCGGTCGAGTTCGTCCCGGTCGGCGGCGACCACCACGGCCCGGTGGGGCAGCGCCGAGCGGGTGGTGGCGAGCGACAGCGCGGTGTCCAGCAGGCCGGCGCCGCCGCGATCGGTTCCTTCACCGCCCGTCCCGTCGCGGTCGGCGAGCAGCGCGGCCAGGTCGCGGGCCCGGGCGTCCAGGGCCTCGGCGGACCGGCCGGAAAGCAGCCACGGCACGGTCGGCAGCACCACCGGCGCGGACGGCTCGGCGTCCGCGGACGGCGCCCCGGGCGCGTCGTCCCCGTCGCTCGGCACCTGCTCGGCGGGCGCCTGCTCGACGATGACGTGGGCGTTGGTGCCGCTGAAGCCGAAGGAGGAGACGGCGGCGCGGCGCGGGCGGCCGGTCTCCGGCCAGTCCCGGGCCTCGGTGAGCAGGGCGAGCGCGCTGTCGTCCCAGTCGACGTGCGGGGTCGGCTCCTCGGCGTGCAGCGTCCTGGGCAGGACGCCGTGCCGGATCGCCTCGACCATCTTGATGACGCCGCCGACGCCCGCCGCCGCCTGGGAGTGGCCGATGTTGGACTTCAGCGAGCCCAGCCAGAGCGGCCGCTCGCGCGGGCGGTCCTCGCCGTAGGTGGCGAGCAGGGCGCGGGCCTCGATCGGGTCGCCGAGGGTGGTGCCGGTGCCGTGCGCCTCGACGGCGTCGACGTCCCCCGGGGCGATCCGGGCGTCGGCGAGGGCCTGGCGGATCACCCGCTCCTGGGCCGGGCCGTTGGGCGCGGTGAGCCCGTTGCTGGCACCGTCCTGGTTGATCGCCGAACCGCTGACCACGGCGAGCACCGGCAGTCCGTCGCGCCGGGCGTCGGAGAGCCGGGCGAGCAGCAGCAGGCCGACGCCCTCGGCCCAGCCGGTGCCGTCGGCGTGCGCGGAGAAGGACTTGCAGCGGCCGTCCGGCGAGAGCCCGCGCAGCCGGGAGAACTCGACGAACGGCAGCGGGGTGGACAGCACCGTGACGCCGCCGGCCAGCGCGAGGTCGCACTCGCCCCGGCGCAGCGCGGTGGCGGCCAGGTGCAGGGCGACCAGCGAGGACGAGCACGCGGTGTCCACGGAGACCGCCGGGCCCTCCAGGCCGAAGGTGTAGGCCAGCCGGCCGGAGGCGACGCTGCCGGCGCTGCCCGCGAACAGGTAGCCCTCGAAGTCCTGCGGGGGCAGGTGGGGGCGCGAGCCGTAGTCGTTGTACATCGCGCCGACGAACACGCCGGTGCGGCTGCCGCGCACCTCGTCCGGGACGATCCGGCCGCGCTCGAAGGCCTCCCAGGCCGTCTCCAGGAGCAGCCGCTGCTGCGGGTCGGTGGCCAGGGCCTCGCGCGGGGACATCCCGAAGAACTCGGGGTCGAAGCGGTCGGCGTCGTGCAGGAAGCCGCCGGAACGGGTGGAGGAGCGGCCGACGGCCTCCGGGTCCGGGTGGTACAGGTCCTCGTCCCAGCCGCGGTTCCCGGGGAACGGCGACACGGCGTCGACGCCATCGGCGACGAGCTGCCACAGCTGCTCGGGTGAGGTCACCCCGCCGGGGTAGCGGCAGGCCATCGCGACGATCGCGATCGGCTCCTGCTCCTTCTCCTCGACCTCGCGCAGTCGCCGGCGGGAGGCGCGGGCGTCGGCGACGGCCCGCTTGAGGTACTCGCGGAGTTGCTTCTCGTCACTCACGTGGTCTCAGCTCCAGGGTCGTTCCGGTGGGGGGAGACGGGGGTGGTGGGGGTCGTTCGGGCGATGGAGGTCATTCGAGTTCGTCGACCAGGGCGAAGAGGTCCTCGTCGGTCGCGTCGTCGAGGTCGTCGAGGTCCGTGCCGTCGGGCCCGTCGGCGCCGGCCCGCCCGGCCGGGTCGGCGAGGTCCAGCAGCTCCCTCAGCCGGGCGACGACGCGTTCCTGGCCCGCCGGGTCGGACAGGGCGTCGGGCAGCGCCGTGCGCAGCCTGGCCAGCTCGGCCAGGACCGGTTCGGCCGGGGACGGCGGGGCCAGTTCGGCGGCCAGCAGGTCGCGCAGGTGGGCGCCGAGCGCGGCCGGGCTGGGGTGGTCGAAGACCACCGTGCTGGCCAGTCGCAGCCCGGTGGCGGAGCCCAGCCGGTTGCGCAGCTCGACCGCGGTGAGCGAGTCGAAGCCGAGCTCGGTGAAGGCGCGGGAGCTGCCGATCCCGGTGTGGTCGGCGTGGCCCAGGACGGCGGCCGTCCCGGTCCGGACGAGGTCGGTGAGCAGCTGCCGCTGCTCGTCCGGTCCGAGCCCGGCGAGCCGCCGCGGGAGCGTGTCGGTGCGGGGCGCCGCCGCCGGGGCGGCCGGGGCGGCGGGTACCAGGCCGCGCAGCGGTGCGGGCAGCCCGGTGGCCGTGCGCAGCGCGGCGGGGCTGATCCCGGTGAGGGCCTGGACGGGGTGGTCCAGGGTCAGGGCGCGGTCGAACAGCGCGGTGCCCTCGGCGTTGCCGATCGGCTTGAGGCCCAGCCGGGCCAGGCGGCGCAGGTCGGCCTCGGAGAGGTGGGTGCTGAGGGCGCTGGCCTCCGACCACAGGCCCCAGGCGAGGGAGTGGGCGGGCAGGCCCTGGGCCCGGCGGTGCTGGGCCAGCGCGTCCAGGAAGGTGTTGGCGGCCGCGTAGTTGGCCTGACCGGCGGTACCGAGCAGACCGGCGACGGAGGAGTAGAGGACGAACGCCCTGAGGTCCTGGCCCCGGGTCAGCTCGTGGAGGTTCCACGCCCCGTCCACCTTCGGCCGCAGCACCCCGTCCAA
>NZ_JBSFWR010000147.1:0-16154 GCF_053594915.1 Kitasatospora sp. NPDC002543
TTCCACTCTCTCCCCCCCCCCCTCCCACTCCCCTCCGCCCCCGCGGGGGGGGGGGGCGCCCCGGGGGGCCGGCCCCCCCTCCGTCGTCGTTCCCGGGCCGGTCGCCCGGGCTCGGCGCCCCCGGCCCGGCTCCCCCGACTCAGCGCTCCCGGAAGACCCACACCTTGGCCAGCACGAACCGGACCACCGTGGCGAGGCCGTTGGCCACCACCAGGCCCGTCACCTCGACCGCCCGGGAGGCGTGCGGCACCGCCACGTCCAGCAGCGCCAGGGCCCCGCTGGACAGGCCCAGCCCGATCAGGAACGCGACCCCGCCCTGCAGCTGGTGGCGCACCGCGCCCTCCGAGCCGGTGATGCCGAAGGTGAAGCGCCGGTTGGCCGCGGTGTTGACCACCGCGCTGACCGCCAGCGCGACCAGGTTGGCCACCTGCGGCGAGGCGACCAGCCGCAGCAGCACGAACAGCAGCAGGCAGAAGACGGTGCTCAGCACCCCGATGACGAGGAAGGACGGCAGCTGCCGGCGGGCCGTTCGCGGCCCCGCGGCAGCCCCGGCGGCCCCTGCGGGCTCGTCCCGGTCGTCCCGGTCGTCCCGGTCGGTGGACAGGGCCCCGTTCACGCGCCCGTCCCGTACCGGTCCGGTTCCTCGGCCGAGTCGTAGCCGACGAAGTACGCGGGCCGCGCCTGCACCGCCGAGTAGATCCGGCCGACGTACTCCCCGAGCAGGCCCACGCAGACCAGCTGCACGGCGCCGATGAAGAGCATCCCTATGAACAGCGAGGACCAGCCCGGCACGGTGGAGCCGACGGCGTACGCGACCGTGGTGTAGAGCGCCAGCAGGATGCAGACCAGGAAGCTGAACAGCCCGAGCCAGGTGGCCAGCCGCAGCGGGGCGGCGGAGAAGTTGGTGACGCTGTCGAGCGCGAGCCGGACCATCTTGGACAGCGGGTAGTGGCTGCTGCCCGCGACCCGCTCCTCGCGCACGTAGACCACCTCGCCGCTGGGGAAGCCCAGCCAGGGCACCAGCAGCCGGTAGACCGGCTGGTGCTCGGGCATCGCCTTGAGCGCGTCCACCGCCGCCCGGCTGAGCAGCCGGAAGTCGCCGGCCTGGTTGGGCATCCGCTGGCCGACCAGCCGGCGCATCAGCCGGTAGTACCCGCCGGCGGTGTGCCGCTTGAAGAAGGTGTCGGTGCCGCGGTCGCCGCGCACGCCGTAGACGATGTCCAGGTCCTGCTCGCGGGCGAGCGCCAGCATCTCGGGGATCTTCTCCGGCGGGTCCTGGAGGTCGGCGTCGATGGAGACGACGTACTCGCCGAAGGAGCGGTGGAGGCCCGCGGTGAGCGCCGCCTGGTGCCCGGAGTTGCGGGAGAAGCGGACGATGCGGAACTCCGGCCAGTCCTGGCGGATCTTCCGCATCAGGACCGGGGTGACGTCGGTGCTGCCGTCGTCGACGCCGACCACTTCGTAGGCCACGTCGAGCCCGTCGAGGATCGGCCTCAGCCGTTCGACGGTCAGCGGGAGTGCCTCCTGCTCGTTGTAGATAGGCATCACGACCGACAACAGCGGTGCCGTTGACATGCGTTGGTCCCACTTTCCGCGACGGCGGGGCTGATTGGTTGCCCGACGATAACAGTCCGCGATGAGCTGGCGATGAAGGGAGTCACGCTCCGGTGAAGTCCCCATGAGACGCCGAAGGGCCCCGCGCACCGGACGGTGCGCGGGGCCCTTCGGACTGAGCCTGTACGAGGCAGGCAGGTCAGAACATCAATTACTTGATGATCTTGGTGACCTGGCCGGCGCCGACGGTGCGGCCACCCTCACGGATGGCGAACTTCAGGCCCTCCTCCATGGCGATCGGCTGGATCAGCGCGACGGTCATGGCGGTGTTGTCGCCCGGCATGACCATCTCGGTGCCCTCGGGGAGGGTCACGACGCCGGTCACGTCCGTGGTACGGAAGTAGAACTGCGGGCGGTAGTTGTTGAAGAACGGGGTGTGACGGCCACCCTCGTCCTTCGACAGGATGTAGGCCTGGGCCTCGAAGTCGGTGTGCGGCGTGACCGAACCCGGCTTGATGATGACCTGGCCGCGCTCGACGTCCTCGCGCTTGATGCCACGGAGCAGCAGACCGACGTTCTCACCGGCCTGGCCCTCGTCGAGCAGCTTGCGGAACATCTCGATGCCGGTGACCGTGGTGGTGGTCTTGGTCTCCTTGATGCCGATGATGTCGACAGTCTCGTTGACCTTCAGGATGCCGCGCTCGATGCGACCGGTGACGACGGTGCCACGACCGGTGATCGTGAAGACGTCCTCGATCGGCATCAGGAACGGCTGGTCCACGGCGCGGGCCGGGGTCGGGATGCTCTCGTCGACAGCCTTCATCAGGCCGAGGAGCTTCTGGCCCCACTCGGCGTCGCCCTCGAGGGCCTTCAGCGCGGAGACGCGGACGACCGGCAGGTCGTCGCCCGGGAACTCGTACTCGGAGAGCAGCTCACGGACCTCGAGCTCGACGAGCTCCAGGATCTCCTCGTCGTCCACCATGTCGGCCTTGTTCAGGGCGACGACGATGTACGGAACGCCGACCTGGCGGGCCAGGAGGACGTGCTCCTTGGTCTGCGGCATCGGGCCGTCGGTGGCGGCGACCACCAGGATGGCGCCGTCCATCTGGGCGGCACCGGTGATCATGTTCTTGATGTAGTCAGCGTGACCCGGGCAGTCGACGTGCGCGTAGTGCCGGTCCTCGGTCTGGTACTCGACGTGCGCGATCGAGATGGTGATACCGCGCTGACGCTCCTCCGGGGCCTTGTCGATCTGGTCGAACGGCGTGAAGGGGTTCAGGTCCGGGTACGCGTCGTGCAGCACCTTGGTGATGGCCGCGGTCAGCGTGGTCTTGCCGTGGTCGATGTGACCGATGGTGCCGATGTTGACGTGGGGCTTCGTCCGCTCGAACTTCGCCTTCGCCACTGAGTCCTCCTGAGGACAGTTCCTGTACGCCGTGCTGACGCCAGTTGGTCTTTGATCGGTTTTGGTGCGGGTTGTCCGGAGGACATCCCGTGCCGTCCCGCTGGTGGGGGGGCCGGAGGCTTCCCGGGAGGATCCGACCGGATCCTCCCGGGTTGCCTCCTAATAGCCTAAGGCTTCGCTATCGTCCCGATTATCGGGACGTCACTCGCCCTTGGCCTTGGCGATGATGTCGTCCGCCACGTTCTTCGGAACCTCGGCGTACGAGTCGAACTGCATCGAGTAGCTCGCGCGACCAGAGGTCTTGCTGCGCAGGTCACCGACGTAGCCGAACATCTCGGAGAGGGGCACCAGCGCCGAGACGACGCGGGCACCGTGACGCTCGTCCATGGACCGGATCTGGCCACGGCGAGAGTTGATGTCGCCGATCACGTCGCCCATGTAGTCCTCGGGCGTGGTGACCTCGACGGCCATCATCGGCTCGAGGAGGACCGGCTTGGCCTTCTTCGCGCCTTCCTTGAACGCCATCGAACCGGCGATCTTGAACGCGAGCTCGGACGAGTCGACGTCGTGCGCCTGGCCGTCGAGCAGGCTCACGCGGACACCCTGCAGCGGGTAGCCGGCGAGGATGCCGAACTCCATGGCCTCCTGGCAACCGGCGTCGACCGACGGGATGTACTCCCGCGGAACGCGGCCACCGGTGACCTTGTTGACGAACTCGTAGCCCTCGGCCTGCTCGAGCGGCTCGATCGCGATCTGCACCTTGGCGAACTGACCGGAACCACCGGTCTGCTTCTTGTGGGTGTAGTCGATGCGCTCGACCGCCTGGCGGATGGTCTCGCGGTACGCGACCTGCGGCTTGCCGACGTTGGCCTCGACCTTGAACTCACGGCGCATACGGTCGACCAGCACCTCGAGGTGCAGCTCGCCCATACCCGCGATGATGGTCTGGCCGGTCTCCTCGTCCGTGTTGACCTGGAAGGACGGGTCCTCCTCGGCGAGACGCTGGATGGCGACACCCAGCTTCTCCTGGTCACCCTTGGACTTGGGCTCGATCGCGACGCGGATGACCGGGGCCGGGAAGTCCATGGACTCCAGGATGACCGGGTTCTTCTCGTCGGACAGCGTCTCACCGGTGGTGGTCTGCTTCAGGCCCATGACGGCGATGATGTCGCCGGCGCCCACCGAGTCGATCTCCTCACGCTTGTTCGCGTGCATGCGGTAGATCTTGCCGATGCGCTCCTTCTTGCCCTTGACGGCGTTCAGCACCGAGGTGCCGGACTCCAGGCGGCCCGAGTAGACCCGGACGAAGGTGAGCTTGCCGAGGTGCGGGTCCGACATGATCTTGAACGCGAGCGCGGCGAGCGGCTCGTCGTCCGAGGCCTTGCGGGAGATCTTGACGGTGTCGTCGCCCGGCTTGGTGCCCTCGATGGACTCGATGTCCAGCGGGGACGGCAGGTACTTGACGACGGCGTCGAGCAGGGGCTGAACGCCCTTGTTCTTGAACGCGGTGCCGCAGAAGATCGGGGTGAAGTCCGAGTTCAGCGTGCCCTTGCGGATCGCCGTCTGCAGCAGCTCGACCGGGATGTCCTCGCCCTCGAGGGCGAGCTCCATGATCTCGTCGCTGACGTTCGACACGGTGTCGATCAGCGCCTCGCGGTACTCGTCCGCCTGCTCCTGCAGCTCGGCCGGGATGTCGACGATGTCGTACATCTCGCCCTTGGCGGCCTCGGCCGACCAGACCAGCGCCTTCATGCGGACCAGGTCGACGACGCCCTGGAAGTCCGACTCGGCACCGATCGGCAGCTGCATGACCAGCGGGGTCGCGCCGAGGCGGTCCACGATGGTCTGGACGCAGAAGAAGAAGTTCGCGCCCGTGCGGTCCAGCTTGTTGATGAAGCAGATGCGCGGGACGCCGTAGCGGTCAGCCTGCCGCCACACGGTCTCGGACTGGGGCTCGACACCGGCGACACCGTCGAACACCGTCACGGCACCGTCGAGGACGCGCAGCGAACGCTCCACCTCGACGGTGAAGTCGACGTGACCCGGGGTGTCGATGATGTTGATGGTGTGGTCGGCATCGTCGACGGTCCAGTGACAGGTCGTCGCGGCCGACGTGATCGTGATGCCGCGCTCCTGCTCCTGCTCCATCCAGTCCATGGTGGCAGCGCCATCGTGGACCTCACCGATCTTGTACGACACGCCGGTGTAGAACAGGATCCGCTCGGTGGTGGTGGTCTTGCCCGCGTCGATGTGCGCCATGATCCCGATGTTGCGGACCTTGGCGAGGTCAAGGGAGGTTGCAGCCATGGTGGCTCGTTCTCTCTCTGTCTAGTGACGGGGTACGGACTACCAGCGGTAGTGCGCGAAGGCCTTGTTGGACTCGGCCATCTTGTGGGTGTCCTCGCGACGCTTCACGGAAGCGCCCAGGCCGTTGCTGGCGTCGAGGATCTCGTTCATCAGGCGCTCGGTCATGGTCTTCTCGCGACGGGCGCGGGAGTAACCGACCATCCAGCGCAGCGCCAGGGTGCTGGCGCGGCCCGGACGGACCTCGACCGGAACCTGGTAGGTCGCGCCACCGACACGGCGGGACTTGACCTCGAGGGCCGGCTTGACGTTCTCCAGCGCGCGCTTCAGCGTCACGACCGGGTCCGAGCCGGTCTTCTCACGGACGCCCTCGAGGGCGCCGTAGACGATCCGCTCGGCGGTGGAGCGCTTGCCGTGCAGCAGGATCTTGTTGACCAGCTGGGTGACGACCGGGGAGCCGTAAACCGGGTCGATGATGACCGGGCGCTTCGGGGCGGGGCCCTTACGAGGCATTCTTACTTCTCCTTCTTGGCGCCGTAGCGGCTGCGAGCCTGCTTGCGGTTCTTGACACCCTGGGTGTCAAGCGAACCGCGGATGATCTTGTAGCGGACACCAGGAAGGTCCTTCACACGACCACCGCGCACCAGCACGATGGAGTGCTCCTGCAGGTTGTGGCCCTCGCCCGGGATGTAAGCGGTGACCTCGATCCCGCTGGTGAGGCGCACACGGGCGACCTTGCGGAGAGCCGAGTTCGGCTTCTTCGGGGTGGTCGTGTACACACGCGTGCAGACCCCACGGCGCTGCGGGGAACCCTTCAGCGCGGGAGTCTTGTTCTTCTCGACCTTGTCCTGCCGGCCCTTTCGGACCAGCTGCTGGATCGTAGGCACCGTTTCTCCGTTTTCTGTGTGCCAAGGCTTGGTGGAACTAACCTGCGGTGTCTCCCTCGCACACGGCCCCGTGGTCGACCCACGCGGTCGGGTGTGTTGGGCTTGTTACGACACGGAATCCCATGGCTGCTGTACAGCGACGGCGCTCTACGCGCGGCGCGCTGGGAAGCGCTCCGGCTCGGCGCGGCGACCGGTGTGCATGCACGCACAAGGACCCGGGGACACCCCAGGCACAAGGTCAGAGCGTACCTAGCGCATGGGGCGCGGTCAAAACAAATGCAACGCCGCAGGTCGCGGGGCTTGCACCGGAAGCGGCCCGGGAACCGGGCCGGGGCGGGGCTCCCTACCACAACCGGGCAGCCCCCGCACCGCGACCCTACGCCTCCGCGTGGGCCCCGGCGAGCCGGGGCGGATCCTGACTGGCGTCGCCGCCGGCCGTCCCGGCCGACTGCGGCAGCGGGCGGTCCCGGTTGTCCGACACCGCCGTGAACAGCCCCAGCGCCAGCGCGGCCAGGCTGTACACGGCCAGCCACAGCATCCAGGTGCCGGGCGGGGACCAGTGGGCCGGGTTGATCAGCAGCGGGCCGGTGCTGCCGACCGTGTTGCGGCGCAGCGCCCAGAGGAAGGCCGCGGCGTTGACCAGCGACAGCGAGAAGCCGGAGATCACCAGCAGCCGGCGCCAGGCGAAGCCGCCCCAGGGCAGCCGCTCGTGGCAGATCGCGGCGCACAGGATGGGCAGCCCGACGGCGAACGGCAGCAGGTAGCGGCCCTGCCAGATCATGCCCAGCTTGGCCGCCTGCATGGCCTGCGCCACTATCGGTATCACGACGATGCCGATCATCACACCGACGATCGCCAGGGCATCCCGGAACCGGGCGTAGCACAGGGCGAACATCGCCAGGGCGAGCACCACGCCGCACCAGACCAGCAGCGTCGCGGCCGGCGCCTCCGCGTCCAGCCAGCCGAAGTAGCCGATCATCTGCTTCATGTACAGCAGCCCGAAGTCGAAGGTCTTCCGGGCCGCGGCCAGCGGGGTGAGGTCGCTCGGGGTGTTGATGATCGAGTTGTCCGGATGGCTCGACGACCAGGCCAGGGCCGCGACGGCGGACGCGGCGCCCAGGCCGCCCCAGAGCCAGGTCACCTTGCGGCGGAGCACCTCGCGCACCGCGCCCTTCTGGCTCAGCAGCAGCGCGAAGAACAGCGCCCCGGCGAACCAGATCGCGCCCAGCGGGCGGATGCTGATCAGCACCAGCGCGCCGATGCCCAGCCGGGCCACCCGGCGGTTCAGCAGGTGCGGGTCCGGGTTCATCAGCATCGGCAGCCCGGCGCTCCAGACCAGGATGCCCGCCGCGATCTCCGGACCGCTCGGGTTGACCATGCCGAACAGGAACAGCGCCATCGGCGTGGCCGCGGTGACCGTGCCCAGCAGGGTGAAGGACCGCCGCCGCCACTCCGCCGCCGAGACCACCGCGCTCGCCACCAGGGCGGAGCAGATCAGCGCCGACATCAGGCGCATCAGGTAGAAGCCCTTCGCGCCGGGGACCAGGAGGCTCGGCCAGCCCACCGCGAGGTAGTACGCCGGGTGGTAGCGCCCGGCCGCGGTGGTGACCAGGGTCTCCCCCGGCCGGTCGATGAGCCGCGGCGCGCAGGAGGCCGGGCTCTCGGACTTGAAGACGTAGCAGGAGTTGACGTCCTTCAGGTCCTGGTAGATCCGCGGGAGCTCCACCCCGGTCTCCGCGAACTGGCCCTCGATGCCGCCCACCAGGTGCGGGACCATGACCTCGCGGCCCTCGATCTGGCCGCGGGCGACGGCCGCGGCCCGGATGAGGTGGGCGTGCTCGTCCGGCGAGGCGCCGACCGGGGTGGCGATCGACCAGGACGCGCTCAGGGCGAACAGGATCGCGAACGCCACGGCCCACAGACGCCTCGGCGAGGAGACGAGCCGGTCGGCGAGGCTCTTGACGGCGGTGATCATCATCAGGATTGGGCCTTTGGGGTCAGTTCGGGCTCGTGGGCGGGAACTGGTTACTTGATCATGCTCTGCCATGACTGGTCACCGGTCTTGGAGCAGCGCCCACCCGGCGCGAACTTCGGGCAGGTGCCGTCGAGGTTCTGCATGGTGTGCGACACCCACGGCAGGATCCGGTAGGTGTTCTCCTTGGCCGGCATGTAGCGGTCCGACATCGACGAGGAGACCGTACCGAACAGGAAGAGAAGAGCGAACAGCGTACCGACGACGGCCGCGTGCGGACCGGGCAGGGGCGTTCCGGCGAGTCCCCCGGCCCCGGCGGCACCGGCGGCCTCCCCGTCCTGCGCGAGCCGGCGGTGCTCGGCCAGCCGGAGCGAGACCAGGTGGACCAGCAGGGCGCACAGCAGCAGGCCGCAGTACAGCAGCTGGTTGTTGGTACGCGTGTAGAGCTGGACCGTCTGCGTCTCGTACATGTGCGAGGCGATGAACATCCGCATCACCCAGGCGCTCGCGAACATGCAGCTGATGGTGACGACCACCGGCTTGCGGATGCCCAGCCAGAGGGCGGCGCCCAGTGCGACGAACATCACCACGGCGAACAGGTCCATGCCGCCGAACTCGCCGGGGATCGGCCAGTCGCCCACCTTGCCCGGCATGTCGGTGCGCCACATCAGGAAGTAGGCCGGGTCGGTGAAGTTGTCGAAGCGGAAGTTGGAGTCCTTGGTGTCCTGCCCGTCCGTCAGCATGGTCACCAGGTAGCTGCCGCAGACCAGCAGGAACGCGCCCACGGTGGCGCCGAGGTAGGCCAGGCCCTTGAGCCGGCTCTCGCGCCACGGGAAGTACATCAGCGCCGCGACCACCACGCCGATGGAGCTCCACAGGAACCAGCCGGAGTAGGTGAGGAACAGCAGGCCCAGCAGCGCGCCGAAGCCGACCGCCTTCACCAGCAGCAGCCGCCAGCCGTCCGTACCGCTGCGGCGCAGGTGCACGACCACGGCGACCAGGACCGGCACCAGGACCACCAGCACGGTCTGGCTGTACGGCTTGTACGCGTCGATCAGGGCGAAGGCCGGCAGCACCCCGAAGGCGAGGGCCCGCACCGGGCTGAGCAGCATCCGCCACGAGAGGTAGACCAGCGGGCCGAACGCGGCGGCACCGAGGATCTGGAGGTCCTTGAAGGCGTACGCGGTGTTGCCGCCGCGGAACCACTCGGCGTAGTAGCCCAGGGTGTACAGCGGCGCCGGGGGGTAGACCGCCGAGCCCGAGGGCTGGCCGTTCGCCACCGCGTGGGCCCACTCGACGATCCGCCCGCTGTCGCCGTTCAGGCCGAACATCGGCCAGGGCGTGCCCAGCAGGGCCATCACCGCGCCGGCCGCCACGAAACCGCTGGCGAGGCCGGCGACGGCGGCCGCGGAGAACCGGGCCACCAGGTTGAAGTGCCGGCCCGAACGGAAGCGCATCGCGAGCACGACCGCGCCGAGCAGGAGGAAGCCGATGACCGCGAACCGCAGCTGCAGCGCCGCGAGACCGCTCACCTGGGCGATCCGGTTCAGCGGGTCCATGTGGAACTTGGTCGCCATCACGGGGAGCACCAGGGCCGCCAGGAAGGCGATCAGGACCTCACCCGCGAGCAGTGCCGGAGCCGACGTCCGGAGCCGAGCCGCGGAACGGCCCGCCGATCCCCGGATCAGCGAGCGCCCTCCGATCGGCGGGGTCCTGGAGGCCTCTTGGGCACTGACTGTCACTGGTACGGTCCTCAGCTCGTGGTCTCTCGCTCGGCCCGCCCGACCCTTCGGCGTCGGCCGGTGACGGAGAACGTACTGCTTCCGGGCGCGCGGCGGCAGCCCCGGGCATCATAGGTCCTCCGTTCGGGGAAGACCCCATCGGCGAGGTGGACGGACCACCGCAAGGCCGTCGAACCGGGCGGGCCTCAGGCGATGCCCATCAGGATCATCAGCGTCCAGAACGCGCAGCCCATGTAGCCGATGACCAGGCCGAGGACGGCCGCCCAGTCGCCCTCCATGTTGCGGCGGCGGATCTCCGAACGGGCGATGTGACCGGTGATCACGGCGGGGAGGGAGAGCCCGAACAAGCTAGCCACCAGGGAGACCACGGCGAGCACGTTGGTGGGGCGGACCTGGGGCGGCGGCGGGACGGCCATGAAGGTGGCCGGAACGGGCGTCGCGACGGCGGCCGGCGGCCCCGTCATCGGCCCCGACGGCAGGTCGGCCACCAGCGCGGCCAGCTGGCCGTACGTCTGCGCCGTGGCCACCGCCTCGTGGCGCTGCTCGTACTCCTGGACGGAGAGCCGCCCCTCGGCGAACGCGGCCTTGAGCACGTCGATCGTCCGGTCCCGGTCCGCGTGGCCCGCCCGCATCGCGGCCTGCGGGGACACCCCGGGCACGGGCACCGGCTGCCAACCACCGGCCGGACCGTCGGGCGGATAGCCGGAACCGGGCTCGCCCCATGGTTGTACGGACATCCGCCACCTCCCGGTAGCGCGGCACCCCCGCGCACGTCACTGCTCCCTCATAGTGCAGGACGAACAGCCGAACTGAGTAGTTGCCAAATCGGCCCAGTAGTCGCCGAGAAGAGGATTCCGGACGGCGTGCCTCACCCGTTCGGAGGACACACTCAGGGGATGCTCAACTCGGGCGACAGCCCGTTCACGCAGTGACAGGCTGGGCCCCGGACGCCGTCCCACCACGCCGTCGTCCACCACCACGAGCCACCAGCAGAGAGGGCCACCATGCAGGCGTCAGCGCCGCCGTCCCCCGACCTCCCCGGACCGGGAACCCCGTCCGCCGTCAGCATCCAGGGGCTCTGGAAGCACTTCGGCACCCAGGCCGCGGTGGCCGGGCTGAGCCTGGAGCTGCCGGCCGGGGCGTTCATCGGCCTGGTCGGACCGAACGGCGCCGGCAAGACCACCACCCTCTCGATGGTCACCGGGCTGCTCCGGCCCGACCAGGGCACCGTCCTGGTGCACGGCGCCGACGTCTGGACGGACCCGGTCACCGTCAAGGCCCGGATCGGCATCCTGCCCGAGGGCCTGCGGATGTTCGAGCGGCTCAGCGGGCGCGAGCTGCTCCAGTACACCGGGCGGCTGCGCGGCCTGCCCGGCGCCGAGGTGGACCGGCGGGCCGAGGAGCTGCTGACCGTCTTGGACCTCGGCCGGGACGCCGACAAGCTGGTCGCCGACTACTCCACCGGCATGCGCAAGAAGATCGGCCTGGCCGCCGCGCTGCTGCACAACCCGGACGTGCTGTTCCTGGACGAACCCTTCGAGGGCGTCGACCCGGTCTCCGCCCAGACCATCCGCGGCGTGCTCAAGCGCTACGCGGCCGCCGGCTCCACCGTGGTCTTCTCCAGCCACGTGATGGAACTGGTCGAGCAGCTCTGCGACTGGGTCGCGGTGGTCAACGCCGGCCGGGTGATAGCCCAGGGGCCGCTGGACTCCGTCCGGGGCGGGCGCAGCCTGCACGAGGCCTTCCTGGAACTGATCGGCGTGCGCGAGGACGACGGGCAGGCGCTCGGCTGGCTCGGCGGCGGACACGACGGGGGCGCCCGGTGACCGCCGGGACGGTGAACACCGCGCCCGTCCCCGACGGGCGGACGGTGGTCCGCGCCCTGGTGGCGCTCAAGCTGCGGCTGCTGCGCAACGGGCTGCGGCGCAGCCCCGGCCGGACCACCGTCTACGTGATCGGCGGCGTCGTCGGCGTGGCCTTCGCGGCCGGCATCTCCGTCGCCCTGGCCGCGCTGAACGGGCGCTACGCGGGCTCCGGGGACGCCGGGGTGATGCTGCTCGGCGTACTGACCCTGGGCTGGGCCGCGCTGCCGCTGTTCCTCTTCTCCAGCGACGAGAGCGCCGACCCGACCCGGCTGACCATGCTGCCGCTGCGGCCCGGGCCGCTGCTGCGCGGCTCGCTGCTGGCCGCGCTGATCGGGCCGGGGCCGCTGATCAACCTGGTGCTGGTGACGGGCGCGGTGCTGGCCGGCGCGGCCGGCGGCGCCTCGGCCGCGGTCGCGGTGCTCGGCGTGCCGCTCGCCGTGCTCTGCCTGGTCACGCTCTCCCGGGCGGTCGCCGCGGGCAACGCCCGGATGCTCTCCAGCCGACGCGGCAAGGACTTCGCGATCTTCGGCGGGCTGGCCTTCGCTCTGCTGGTGCAGGTCGCCAACGTCGGCTCGCAGAGCGTCTTCGGCCGCCGGGGCGGTCCGCTCGACCTCAGCCCGCTGAAGCCGGTCGCCTCGGTGCTGCGCTGGATCCCGCCGATCAGCGCCGCCGACGCGCCGCGCACCGCCGGGGAGGGCCGGTACGGGCTGGCGCTGCTCCAGCTCGCCGCGGCCGCCGCGCTGCTCGCCCTGCTGCTGCGCTGGTGGCGGCGGAGCCTGCAGGAGCTGATGGTCACCGCCGACTCCTCCACCCTGGAAGTGGCCCGCGGGGTGCAGAACTCGCGCGGCTGGGGGTTCCTGCCCGAGGGCCGCACCGGCGCGGTGATGCAGCGGCACCTGCGGTACGCCTGGCGCGAGCCGCGGGCCAAGGCCGCGCTGTTCACCAGCATCGGGATGACGCTGGTGATCTGCGTGCTGTCGATGGTCCAGGGCTGGGCGAGCGTCTACCTGCTGGCCATGACCGGGGTGTTCCTCGGGCTGCAGATGCTCAACCTGTTCGGCATGGACGGCTCGGCGTTCTGGATGGTCGCCGCCACCCTGCGCACCCCGGCCGACGCCCGCTCCGAGCTGCGCGGCCGGGCGTACGCGGTGCTGTCGTACGCCGTGCCGGTGACGGTGGTGCTCGGGCTGGTGCTGGCGGCCGTCACCGGCCGGTGGAGCGAGCTGCCGTCCGCGCTCGGCCTCGCGCTGGCACTGCTCGGCTGCGGGATCGCGCTGGGCTCGATGTTCAGCGTGCTGGCGCCGTACACCATGCCGGCCGACAGCAACCCGATGCGCAACGCCGCCCCCGGGCAGGGCGGGCTGATCCTGCTCAACCAGTTCGGCTCGATGGTCGGCGTCACGGTGCTGGCCCTGCCGGTCGGCGGCTACCTGCTGTGGGCGCTCACCTCGGACGGACCGACCTGGCCGCTGCTGCTGATCGGCCCGCTGTACGGCGCCCTGGTCGCGACCCTGGGCGTGCGGACGGCGGCGGGCCGGCTCCTGGTGCGCGCCCCGGAGATCCTGGCCAAGGCCATCGAGCGCTGAGCCGGGACCGGCAGCCCGCCGATCCCGGCCGAACGCCGAACCGGAACAGCGCCACGCCGCTCCCGGGGTGCGCTCCGGCATCATGGGCAGGAGGCCGGACCGTCGAGGAGAGCAGGGACACACCGTGGGCAAGCGCACGCAGCAGGCCGGGAGCGCCGGGCCGCTGCTGGACCAGGCAGTGCGGTCGGTGCTGACGGCCCCGGACGACGCACTGGACCTCGCCCTGGACACCGGGGCCTCGCTGCTGGCCGCCTCGGCCGGGCAGTGGCCGGAGGTCAGCCGGGCGCTGCTCGGCCACGCGGACACCGCCGTCGGCCGCTGCTGGTCCGCCGGGTGGCGGCCGGCCGACCTGGCCCGGGTGGTGCGGCGCGAGCTGAAGCCCGTCCACCTGGCCCTCGCGGTGGACCTGATCGCCGCCGAGGGCCGCCGCCACCCCGCGGCCGCCCCGGACCGGCGCTGGCAGGAGCAGCTGCGCGAGCTGGAGGCCGAGGTCTGGTGGCCCGGCGACGACGAGTACCTCGGCGCCTTCGCCCACCGGCAGCGGCTGGACCGCTTCGCGCTCGCCACCGCCGTCCTGGAGCTGCTGCGCACCTGGGGCCGGCTGCCTCCGATCGCCCCGGTGGGGCCCGCTCCCGGGCAGGCCGCGCGGTCGCCGCAGTCGGCGCCGGTGACCGGCGAGCCGCGGATGCTGGCGCGGATCCGGGCACTGCTCGCCAAGGCCGAGTCCACCGAGTACCCGGAGGAGGCCGAGGCGCTGACCGCCAAGGCCCAGCAGCTGATGGCCCAGCACAGCATCGACGACGCGCTGCTGGCCGCCGCCGGCACGGACCGCGACACCCCGGCGGCGCTGCGGATCGGGGTGGACAACCCGTACGAGGGCCCCAAGACGATGCTGCTGGACGCGGTCGCGGCGGCCAACCGGTGCCGGGTGGTGTGGGCGAAGGAGTTCGGCTTCTGCACCGTGGTCGGCTTCGACGGCGACCTGGACGGCGTCGAACTGCTCTACACCTCGCTGCTGGTGCAGGCCACCCACGCGCTCAACAAGGCGGGCTCCCGCAAGGACTCCCGCAGCAAGGCGTTCCGCCAGTCCTTCCTGGTCGCGTACGCGGCCCGGATCCGCGAGCGGCTGACCGCCGCCACCGAGCGCGCCACCAGCGCCGCCGCGGCCGGACGGCACCTGCGCGAGGACGGCACCGAGGAGCAGCTGCTGCCCGACGCGCGGCTGCTGCCCGCGCTCGCCGCCCGTTCCGAGGCGGTGGACGAGGAGGTCGGCCGGCTGTTCCCGAAGCTGGTCTCGCAGCGGGTGCGGGTCAGCGACGGCGTGGGCTGGGCGGCCGGACGCGCCGCCGCCGACCGGGCCGCGCTGCACGGGCGCGCGGGGGCGATCCGCCCCTAGGGTGCCGGGCCCCGGCCGATCACCACCGGTTCCCCGTCCGACCCGCGCAAGATCCACAAGAGCCGCCCGGTCCCCCGGGGGACCTGATAGAACGTAGTCCGCCACGAACGAAGGGGGACTCGACGTGACGGAGCCGGCGGCGGAGTCGGGATACCGGGACCGGGTCCGCGGAGCGCTGCTCGGCGGAGCGATCGGCGATGCGCTGGGCTGGCAGGTGGAGTTCCAGCAACTCCACCAGATCCAGGACCGGTACGGGCCGCAGGGCGTGACCACGCTCCCGGCCGGACCGGGACCGGTCGAGGTGACCGACGACACCCAGATGACGCTGTTCACCGCCGAAGGCCTGATCCGGGGCT
This sequence comes from Kitasatospora sp. NPDC002543, assembly GCF_053594915.1. Classification (NCBI taxonomy): domain Bacteria; kingdom Bacillati; phylum Actinomycetota; class Actinomycetes; order Kitasatosporales; family Streptomycetaceae; genus Kitasatospora; species Kitasatospora sp. NPDC002543. Next base: position 15,068 of record NZ_JBSFWR010000147.1, read on the forward strand.
TCGTCCGCGGCTGGACGGGCGGCGGCGGCTCCGTACCGGAGGCCGTGCACGGCGCCTACCGGCGCTGGCTGCAGACCCAGTTCCAGGGCGCGCCGGACACCGCGCCCCAGCCCCGCCCGTACGACGGCTGGCTGCTGAGCCGGCCCTTCCTGTACGCCCGGCGGGCCCCGGGCAACGCCTGCCTGAGCGGGGTGTCCGAACACCCGGTGTTCGAGGCGCCGTCCGCGATCGGGCTGCCGGGGCCGATCAACCCCGGCTCCAAGGGCTGCGGCACCGTGATGCGCTCCGCGCCGTTCGGGCTGGCCCGGCTGGGCGTCGAGCAGTCCTTCGGGCTGGCCGTGCAGTGCGCCCAGCTCACCCACGGCCACCCGACCGGCTACCTCGCGGCGGGCGCCTTCGCGGCGCTGGTCGAGCGGCTCGCGAACGGCACCGAACCGTGGGCGGCGGTCGGCGAGACGGTGGAGCAGATCCGCGAGCTGCCGAGCTCCAAGGAGACCGTCCAGGCCCTGGCCCGGGCGGTGCGGCTGGCCCAGGAGGCCGAGCCGGTGGCCGAGACGGTGGAGCGGGTCGGCCTCGGCTGGATCGCCGAGGAGTGCCTCGCCATCGCCGTGTACTCGCTGCTGGCCGCCACCCTCGACCCGGACCCGGTGCGCACCGCGCTGCTGCTGTCGGTGAACCACTCCGGGGACAGCGACTCGACCGGTGCGGTCTGCGGCAACCTGGTCGGCGCCGCGTACGGCGCGGCGGCGCTGCCCGCCGAGTGGACCGGGGCGGTCGAGGGCCGGGCCGAGCTGCGGCAGGTCGCGGACGACCTGCTGGTGCTGTTCGGCAGCCGCGACCCTCTGCACCCGGGGCTCGGCGGGCGCTACCCGGCCTGGTGAGCCCGCCCGGCACCGTCGCCCCGCCGGCCCGCGCTACCGGGCCTGCGGGTCGGTGACCTGGCCGAGGAACAGCGGCGCGCCACCCCTGGTGTCCCGGATCAGGAACAGGAACGGCCGGTCGAGGTGCACCTCGACCGGCCGGTCGGCGTTCGGCGCCGCCGCCCCGGCGATCCCGGCGCCCCTGCCGGCCGCCGCCACCGTGCCGT
>NZ_JBSFWR010000148.1:0-15719 GCF_053594915.1 Kitasatospora sp. NPDC002543
CCGCCGACTCCACCGCGACCTCCAGCCCGGTGCCGATCGCCGCCGCCGAGCCGAACACCAGGTAGTGCCCGTACCCCCAGACCAGCGCCTGCCGGCGCCACCTCCTGGGCGCGCAGGTGCTTCTTCACCGTCATCGGGTAGTAGGTGCCGCCCTTGACGGTGGCGTCGTTGGCGACCACCACCACCTCGCGCCCGGCGACCCGCCCGATGCCGGCGATCACCCCGGCCGCGGGGGCGGCGCCGTCGTACATCCCGTCGGCGGCCAGCGGGGCCAGCTCCAGGAAGGGGGAGGCCGGGTCGAGCAGGGTGTCGACCCGGTCGCGCGGCAGCAGCTTGCCGCGGGCGGTGTGCCGGGCGCGGGCCTTGGCGCCACCGCCCAGGGCGGCGGCGTCGAGCTTCGCGCGCAGTTCGGAGACCAGGGCCCGGTGGGCCTCGGTGTTGGCGCGGTACGCCTCGGACCCGGGGTCGACGGAGCTGCCGAGCCTCGGTGCCGGTGCGGCGGCTGCGGACGGGGCGGCACCGGGAGCCACCGCCGTGCCGTTCGTCACGCCGGTCGCCGCGCCGGTCGCCGCGCCGAGCCGGACGCCGGTGGGTGTGCCTGCGGTTGAGATGACCATTCCCAAGAGCTCCCTTGCCCTCGGCACCAGGTGGGCAGCCGGGGTGCGGTCCGCCCGTGATCGCCACGTTAATTAACGTTAACTTACGCGCCCAGGTTAACGGCCGATAACCCGACTGTCTACGATGGACGGCATGCCGAACGTCCCCGCCGCCTCCTCGCTCCCACGTCGCGACCAGATCCGCCGGGAGGCCGCGAGGCTCTTCGCGGCCCGGGGCTTCCTCGGGGTGGGTGTGGACGAGATCGGCAAGGCCGTCGGGATCAGCGGCCCCGGCCTCTACCGCCACTTCGCGGGCAAGGACGCGATGCTCGCCGACCTGCTGATCGGCATCAGCGAGCGACTGCTGGACGAGGGGCGCCGCCGGGCCGGCGGCGGTGAGGGCCCGGCCGCCACGCTGGACGCGCTGATCGGCGGCCACGTCGACTTCGCCCTGGACGACCGGGACCTGATCACCCTGCACGACCGCGAACTGCTGAACCTCAAGGAGGAGGACCGGCGCACCGTCCGCCGACTCCAGCGCGGCTACGTCGAGCTGTGGGTGGACGTGGTCCGGCAGGCCTACCCGCCGCTGGCCGGCCCCGCCGCCGAGCCGGTGGCGCGGGCCGCCGTGCACGCCGTCTTCGGCCTGATCAACTCGACCCCGCACAGCCTCGGCCCCAACCCCGACCAGAGCGATCGCTCCGCCCTCCAGCGGGACGGCATGGCCGCCCTGCTCCACACCCTCGCCCACGGCGCGTTCGCCGCGGCCGCGGACTCGGCCGCCGCCTCCGTCGACGGTTCGGCGCCCGCCGGGGCCTGACCCGCGCGCTGCCGGGATCCCGCCGGGGCCTGACCCCCTGCGCTGCCGGGATCCCGCCGACCCCGTCCCGCGTGGGCGGCTCGGAGGGCGGCCCGGGCGACTCGGACGGGCCGGTCGGCTCGACGGGGATCGGCGGGGCTCGCGGGGCCCGGTGGCGGCCCGGCGGGCCCCGCCGAGCCCGGTGGCGGCCCGTCCCGAGTCCTAGGCCCAAAGGACGGCGCCCGCTCGCCCCTGGCCGCTGGGCGCCACGCGGGTCGTCGGCGACCCTGGAATCGACCGGGGTGATTGGGCCGTGCGAGTGCCCGATCGGGAATCGTCGCAGGCCGCCGGCTGTTGGCCAGTCCGCCGGACCGGACGATCCGGCCTGCCCCGGCCCGCCCCGAACCCGCCCGGGCCGGAAACATCGTGGCGGCCACCGCACGGAATGGTTAGCATCCCTAAATATGCCTGAGACTCACGGATCCACGGTGGAGCAATCCCCGAGCGGCCCCCCGGCTTCCGGCCCGACCCCGGAGGTCCCCGTCGCCAGCCCGCAGACCCCCGCCGAGACCACCGGGCCGGCCGCCGAGGGCGCCCGGTCTGCCGCTGCGGGCTCTCAGTCCGTCACCGAGGCCGGCGAGGCCACCGCGGCCACCGTGGCCACCGAGGCCGACGGGAACGGTGAGGGTGCCGAGTCGGCCGGGTGGCTGCGCCGACTGATCGGCTACAGCTGGCGGTCCCGCCGCAGCCTGCTGCTCGCCTTCGGCGCCTCGCTGCTCGGCATGGCCGTCACCGCGCTGGTACCGCTGGTCACCAAGCTGATCATCGACGACGTCATCGTCGCCCACACCCGTTCACTGACCCCCTGGGCGGTGGTGCTGCTGCTCGCGGCCCTCGTGGTCTTCGGCTGCACCCAGGTCCGCCGCTACTACGGCGGCCAGCTCGCCGTGGACGTCCAGCACGACATGCGCAGCGACCTGTTCCGCTCGCTCGGGCGGCTCGACGGCCACCGCCAGGACCGGCTGGACACCGGTCAGGTGGTCGGTCGCGCGACCTCCGACCTCCAGCTGGTCAACGGCCTGCTCTCGATGCTGCCGATGATGACCGGCTACCTGCTGATGTTCGTCATGTCGCTGGGCGTGATGGTCTGGCTGTCCCCGCCGCTCACCCTGATCGCCCTGGTCATGGCGCCCGCGCTGTGGTGGGTCTCAGTGCTCAGCCGCAAGCGCCTCTTCCCCGCCACCTGGGCGGCCCAGCAGGAGGCGGCCGCCGTCGCGGGCGTGGTGGACGGCGCGATCGGCGGGGTCCGCGTGGTCAAGGGCTTCGGCCAGGAGTCGCAGGAGCTCGACAAGCTGGAGGTGGCCTCCCGCAACCTCTTCGCGGCCCGGCTGCGGTCGATCCGGCTCAACGCCCGCTACAACCCGGCGATGCAGGCGATCCCGGCGCTCGCCCAGGTCGGGGTCCTGGCCTTCGGCGGCTGGCTGGCCGTCGACGGCAGCGTCACGCTCGGGACCTTCGTCGCCTTCTCCACCTACGTCGCCCAGATGACCGGCCCGGTGCGGATGCTGACCATGGTCATCACCGTCGGCCAGCAGGCCCGGGCCGGGGTCGAGCGCGTCCTGCAGCTGATCGACGAGCGCCCGCTGGTCCAGGAGCGCCCGGACGCCCGGACCCTGGACCTCGCGCACGGTGACACCCCGGAAGGCGCTTCGGAGGGCAGCTCGGACGACACTCCGGAGCGCACCTCGGACGACGCCCCGCGGAGCGCCGGCACCGTCGGCCCGCGGACCCCCGGCGTCGCCCTGGAGTTCGACCAGGTCGGGTTCCGCTACGACCCCGACCACCCCGCCCCCGTCCTGCACGGCCTCAGCCTGAAGCTGGCGCCCGGCGAGACCCTCGCCCTGGTCGGCGCCTCCGGCTCCGGCAAGTCGACGGTGGCCCAGCTGGTGCCCCGCTTCTACGACCCGTCCGCCGGCACCGTCCGCCTCTACGGCCACGACCTGCGCGACCTCACCCTGGACTCGGTCCGCGCGACCGTCGGCATCGTCCCCGAGGAGAGCTTCCTCTTCTCCGAGTCGGTCCGCACCAACATCGCCTACGGCCGCCCGGACGCCACCGACGAGCAGGTGTTCGCCGCCGCCCGCGCCGCCCAGGCCGACGCGTTCGTCCGCGCGCTGCCGGACGGCTACGACACCAAGGTCGGCGAGCAGGGACTGACCCTCTCCGGCGGCCAGCGCCAGCGCATCGCACTGGCCCGGGCGATCCTCACCGACCCCCGGATCCTGCTGCTGGACGACGCCACCTCGGCGGTGGACCCGCAGATCGAGGCGGAGATCCACGAAGCGCTGCGCTCGGTGATGGCCGGCCGCACCACACTGCTGATCGCCCACCGCCGTTCGACCCTCCAGCTCGCCGACCGGATCGCCGTCCTGGAACGCGGCCGGCTGCTGGACCTCGGAACGCACGAGGAACTCGAAGCCCGATGTCCCCAGTACCGGGCCCTGATCACCGACCCCGAGGCCGGTCACGCCGACCGGCGGTCCACCGCTGAACCGGCCCCCGCGAAGCCCGCCTCCGCGAAGCCCACGTCCGGGCAATCGGCGTCCGGGCAACCGGCGTCCGGGGAAGCGGCAGCCGAGCAGCCGGCACCCGGGAAATCCGGGCAGCGGGCCACCCCCGCTCTCCCCACCCCCGCCCTGGCCAAGGCCGCCCGCACCGCCGACCCCGAGCTGCTGGACAAGGTCGCGGCGCTCCCGCCCGCCTCCGACACCCCCGACGTTCCCCGCGCAGAGGCCGAGGCCGGCGACCCCGACTTCACCCTGCGCCGCCTGCTGCGCCCCTTCCGCACCCCGCTGCTCATCGCCCTCCTGCTGGTCGCCCTGGACGCGGCGGCCGGACTGGTGCTGCCGGTGCTGATCCGGCACGGCATCGACGAGGGCGTCCGCAAGGGCCTGATGTCCGGTGTCGCGGTGGCCTCGCTCACCGCCCTGGTCGTGGTCCTGCTGGACTGGGTGGTGCAGGGCGCCGAGAACCGGGTCAGCGGCCGTACCGGCGAGCGCGTCCTCTACACGCTGCGGCTCAAGATCTTCGCCCACCTCAACCGGCTCGGCCTGGACTACTACGAGCGCGAGCTGACCGGCCGGATCATGACCAGGATGACCACCGACCTGGACTCGCTGACCTCCTTCCTCCAGACCGGCATGGTCACCGCCGTCGTCAGCCTGTTGACCTTCGCCGGGATCTTCGCCGCCCTGCTGATCATCGACGCGGGCCTGGCCCTGGTGGTCTTCGCCGTCCTGCCGCTGCTGGTGATCGCGACCCTGGTGTTCCGCAAGAAGTCCAAGGACCAGTACGAGCTCTCCCGCGACCTGATCAGCACCGTCAACGCCGATCTCCAGGAGAACGTGGCCGGCATGCGGATCGTCCAGGCGTTCCGCCGCCTGGACACCAACACCGACCGCTTCGTGGCCCGCGGTGCCGCCTACCGCGAGGCCAGGGTCCGGGCCCAGCTCTACATCTCGCTGTACTTCCCGTTCGTGCAGTTCCTCTCCAGCGTGGCCGCCGCGCTGGTGCTGATCGTCGGCGCGGCCCGGGTCGACGCCGGGACGCTGACGGTCGGCGCGCTGGTCGCGTACCTGCTCTACATCGACCTGTTCTTCGCACCGGTCAACCAGCTGTCCCAGGTGTTCGACGGGTACCAGCAGGCCTCGGTGGGCCTCGGCCGCATCCGCGAGCTGCTGCGCACCCCGACCAGCACCGCCGAGGCGGCCGACCCGGTCCCGGTGGCGAGGGCCCTGCGCGGCGAGATCTCCTTCGAGGGGGTCGGCTTCGCCTACAACGGTGGCGCGGACGGCGCCCCGACCGTGCTGAGCGGCGTGGACCTGCGCGTTCCGGCCGGGCAGACCGTGGCGCTGGTCGGCGAGACCGGCGCCGGCAAGTCGACGCTGGTGAAGCTGGTCGCCCGGTTCTACGACGCGACGGAGGGCACCGTCCGGGTGGACGGGGTCGACCTCACCCGCTACGACCTGGCGCAGTACCGCCACCGCCTGGGCGTGGTGCCGCAGGAGGCGTACCTGTTCGCGGGCACGGTCCGCGAGGCGATCGCCTACGGCCGGCCGGACGCCTCGGCGGCCGAGGTGGAGGCGGCGGCCCGGGCGGTGGGCGCGCACGACATGATCGTCCGGCTCTCGGGCGGGTACGACCACGAGGTGGCAGGGCGGGGGCGCAACCTCTCGGCGGGCCAGCGGCAGCTGATCGCACTGGCCCGGGCCGAGCTGGTCGATCCGGACATCCTGCTGCTCGACGAGGCGACCGCGGCCCTCGACCTCGCCACCGAGGCGGCGGTCAACCAGGCCGCGGACCGGCTCAGCGGCGGCCGGACGACCCTGGTCATCGCCCACCGCCTGACCACCGCCGAGCGCGCCGACCGGGTGATCGTGCTGGACCACGGCCGGGTGGTCGAGGACGGCACGCACGCCGAACTGCTCGCCCGGGGCGGTACCTACACCCGGCTCTGGCAGGCGTTCACCGCCGACGGCCACCCGGCCGCCGAGGCCGTCGCCGCCGGGTAGGGCCGCCGCCCCTCGACCGGGTAGCACCGCCCCGCGGCTGGGGTCGCGAACGCCCGCTAACCGCCTGACGGCCCGTCACGCACGGGCCGTCAGGCGGCGATCAGCGCGGCCAGCAGTCCCGCGGCGTCGATCCCGCGCGGCAGGTCGCTCACCTGCCCGTCCCCGACCTCGACCACCCGCCAGCCGGAGCCGTCCGCCCGGCGGGCGAGATCGGTGGTGACGAAGCGGCAGCCGAGCCTGCGGACCAGCGCCGGGACGTCGGTGAGATCGGGCTCGACGGCCCGGCGCGGGGCGTCCGGGTGCGGTCCGACCAGGACGGGCCGGCCGTCCAGCCACCACACCCGGGCCTCCACGGCCCGGCCGCCGCTCCCCGGCGCACCGTCCTCGGCGGGCCCCGCCGACGCCACGCCCGGAGCGGCGACGCCACCCGCACCACCCGCACCGCCGGAGTCGCCCGCACCGTCCGTACCGCCCGCACCGCCCGCGCCGGCCGGGCCTTCCGCCGGGACGCCCGCGCCCTCGAACTCCTCGTAGCGCCGCAGCACCACGCCGCCCGCCAGGAACTCGCCCTGCAGCTCGACGAACCGCTCCACCACCCGGCCGACGGCCGCCAGATCGGCCAACTCGGGTACGTAGCAAGCTTCGTGCCACTCGTGCTTGCGTGACTTCACGTAGTCCTTGACGATCGCCGGCCCGCGTCCGCCGATCCGGGCCGCGGCCTCCGCCAGCTCCTCCGGCCCGGGCGCCGCTGGGCCGTCGGACGGGATCCACGCGCTGGCCGGGGTCGCACCCTCGAACACGCCGTACCAGCCGGGCAGTTCATGGGCGGCCGCGTACCCGGGCGGGCTGGTCAGCAGGTTTCCGCCACGGGCGGCGAGCGCGGCGGAGAAGTCGGCGTACCGGGCGGAGGACAGCATCCAGCCCCGGTACCAGAGCGGGCCGCTGTCCCGGGGCACCCGCCGGACGGCCTCCTCGGCCCGCCCGGCGAGCAGCCCGTCGTGGTCGACCAGGTGGTGCTCGCCGCCCAACTCCCGCAGCATCCTGGCCTCCCAGGCGAAGTGCGGGTCGGGCCGACGCGGGTTGAGCGGATCGGCGGGGAAGACGATCGCGGGTGCGGGCATGGCCGAAAGGGTACGGCCGGGCGGCAGGACCCGAGCCCGCCACGACGGGCCGGACGGCCCGAGCACCCGACCGGAGTGCCGAATCCGCTCGACGTCCCGGGCGACCGCTGCGAGAGTGACCCGATGAGAAATCCGCTGCGTTCCCGCGTACGCCGGCCCCGGCAGGCCGCCCGCACGGTGGTCCTGGACGCGAACGGCTCGGTCTTCCTGCTCCGTTCGGACAACGACGAGGTCGGTGTGCACTGGACCATGCCCGGCGGCGGGCTGGAGGCGGGCGAGACCCCGTGGGACGGCGCCCGGCGCGAGCTGTGGGAGGAGACGGGCTGGAGCGACCTCGAACCCGGCCCGCTGCTCTGCACCTGGGAGCACGACTTCACCTGGCACGGCACCCCGGTCCGCCAGCACGAGCACATCTACCTCACCGGCGGACCGCACCGCGGCCCGGTCGGCGACGTCAGCGCGGTGCACGCCGTCGACCGGATCCTGGACTGGCGCTGGTGGACCCCGGCGGACCTCGCCGACCAGAACGCCGACGCGCTCTGGCCGCCCGCGCTGCCGGAACTGCTGGACGCCGTCCGCACGGGCTGGGCCGTCGACAGGCGGCCGCCGGTGCCGGTCGACCTGGGGTACGTCCCGAACGCCCCGGCCACCCGCCGGACCCGCTGAACCGCGGGCCCGCTGAAGCGTGGGTCCGCGCGGACAGCGGTCCCGCGCGGCCCGTCGCAGAACACCGCCGAACGGGCGTCGTACGGTGTCGCGCGGTGCCGTGCGTCGTCCGGCGGAGCGGTTACCCGCGCCCGCCGCGCCGGGTCCGTCCGGCCGGACCGGGCTCCCAGCCGTGCAGTTCCAGCTCCCGGTCGTGCAGCGCGGCGGGATTCATCAGCACCGTCAGCCGGGCACCGGCCAGCTGCTCGATGCCGAGCCCGGTCGCGGACAGCAGCAGCTCGGTCGGAACCGAGACGGCGATGGCGGGCCGCCATGAGGGCAGCACCACCAGACAGGTGCCGCGGCCGACCTTGATCGGCCGGGCCGCCACCCGGACCGGTGCGCGCTCCTCCGGCCGGCCGAGGGCCTCGGCCGGCCCCGGGGTACCGCCGATCAGGATGCCGAGCGGCGGCTCGGCCCGCGAGGCCCCGCCGTTGTCGCCGGTGGCGGTGGCGGTGGCGGTGGCGGTGGCGTCGTCGCCGCCGGCCGGCCCGACGGCCCCGCCGTGGCCCGCGACTCCGGCTCCGGCGCCGAACGACGGCAGCTGCGCCGTCGCTCCGGCCGGCCAGGCCGCACCGGCACGGTCGTCCGTCCGGCCAGTGGCCCCCGGCAGTCCCGTCCCGGTCGGGCCGGGCGCGGCCGTCTCCCGTGCGGTCGCCCCCTGCCCGGTCCGGGCGGCCTGCGGGTGCATCCGGCGCAGTCGCCGGGAGGGCGACGGCCGCCGGGACCCGAGGATCCGCGGTTCCTCACGCGTCGGACGCGGTTCGGTCCCGGCCGTACCGCCCTCCGGCGGCACCGCGGTGGGCCCGAACCGGACGAACCCGGCCCCGTCCCCGTCCCCGTCCCCGTCCGGTCCGGCGAGGGCGCGGGGCGCTTCGACCGCGGAGATCGCGGGTACCGCGGAGACCTCGGGTACCACGCCGACCGCGGCAGGGGCGGTCGGCGCCTCCGCGTCGTGCCGGCTGCGCGGCTGCGGCACCGAGTAGAGGCGCGCCGCCCCCTCCGTGGCTCCGGACGGGGCGGAACCGGGCTCGGTGGCGGTCGCGATCGAGCACATCGGCGCCGCCGCGGCGGCCGTGCCGGGCGCGGCGGACGGGGGTGAGGACCCGGCGCCGCCCCGGGGCGGTCCGGGCAGGAAGGGGTCGGTTGCTGCGGGGTGGAGCGAGGTCATCTTCGGGCCCTTCGGGGAACGGTTCAGACGATCCTCCCGCACCGCGCGATCAGCTCCAAGCGTCGAACCCGATGGTGTGCGCGACACCACCGGGGGATCGTCGCGGGATCGCCCAAGACAGCGCCCGGCGAACACCGTTGCCATGCGACCGGAAGGGCGCCGACCCGTTCGGCCCTCCACTCCGGCCCCGATCGCGGACCCGAATCCGGCCCCCGCCGGCCCCGGCCCCGCCGCCCCCGGCCCCGCCGGCCCCGGCCCCGCCCCCGCCCGCGTCCCCGCGGGCCGGTCTCAACCAGCGGGCGCGACAAAGCCCTTGAGGTCGGCGAGCACGGCGTTCGCCGCCATGACGCCGAGCCCGAGGAACCAGGTCTCGTCCGAAACCGGCCGGGCCTGGCCGGACTTGACCGCACCGAGCGTCTTCCAGAGCGCGCCGCCCAGCACCGCGTCCTGGTTGGTCGAGCTGGGGGTGCCGTACACGCCGTAGAAGATCCAGTCGGCGTCGGCCTTGTCGATCTGCTCCGGGCTGACCTCCACCGCGAGCTCCTGGACCTGCTCGATCGCGGGCTGCGGCAGCGGGATGTCGGTGAGGATCGTGCCGATGAAGGAGAGCTCGGCGTAGAGCCGGGTCCGGCCCGGCATGAAGCGCAGCGGCGTGATGGTGGGCCGCTTGTCGCCGAGCTTCGCACCGATCGCCGTGGCGGCCGCCTGGTAGGCGTCGAGCTGCGCCTTGGCCTCGGCCTCCAGGCCGAACGCGCTCGCGTTGAGCAGGAAGTTCTGCTTCCAGGGGTAGCCGGGGCGCAGCGAGAAGACGGTCGGGGCGATCTTGGACAGCTGCGCGTACTGGTCCTGGGCGCGCAGTTGGCTGCCGAGGATCAGGTCGGGCTTGAGCGCGGCGATGGCCTCCAGGTTGAGGCTGTTGATGGTGCCGACGGCGGCGGGGCTGCCGGCCTTGTCCTTGAGGTAGGAGGGCAGTGACTTGGAGCCGTCGGTGTACACGACGCCGACCGGCTGGATGCCGAGGGCGACGACGTTGTCGAGCTCTCCGGTGTCCAGCACCACGACCCGGGTGGGCCTGGCCGGGATGACGGTCTCGCCCATCGCGTGCTTGAGGGTGCGCGGGTAGACGCCGGGGGCGGCGTCGGTGCCGAAGCCCTTCATCTTCTCGACCACGGCGGCGTAGTCGTCGCCGCCCTGCTTGACCGACTTCTGGTTCGGGGAGGAGCCGCCGCCGGCCGGGGCCGAGCCGCTGCCGCCGCCCGATCCGTCCGAGCTGCCGCAGGCGGTGAGCAGTCCGCCGAGGCCGAGCACGGCCGCGCCGGTGATCCCCGCGGTGAGGAACCTGCGGCGACCGGTGGTGCGGGGGGAGAGGGCCGGGGCGTCGGAGGTGGGGGGCATGCGGCACTCCTGAGGCGATCGAATTTAGGTTAGGCAAACCTATCCGACGCGGGAGCGACGGGGGAGCGGCAGGTCCGCGACAGGGGGGCAAAACATGTCGAACCTTGGCAAAAAGGAGAAATTTCCTTGCCTCAACTCCTTTGAAACCAAGGTACATGGGTTAACGGGCCGTAAATCCATCAACCCGAACGGCCGTCGCGGAAACGAATCGAAGCAAGTGGTTTAGATCACCAAGGGTTGGTCTACTCAACCTTCCATGCCCGCATCTAGGGTGCGCTGGTGTTTGATCAGCAGCTCTCAGAGCACACGAGCAGCGGCCGGGCAATGGCGCCCGGCGCTCCGCAGGGTGCCCCGGTCAGTGGCATCAGTGGTGGAGTCCCCGCAGATCAGGGGACCGCTGGGGGAGCGGGGGACAAGGGTCTACGGGGCGGTTCCGTCGGCCTGCTGAGCAGTGTGGTGCTGGGCGTCTCGACGGTCGCCCCGGTCTACTGCCTGACCGCCACACTCGGACCGACCGTCACCGCGGTCGGCGTCCAGATGCCCGCGGTGTTCCTCGCGGGCTTCCTGCCGATGCTGCTCGTCGCGTTCGCGTACAAGGAGCTGAACAAGGACTTCCCGGACTGCGGCACGTCGTTCACCTGGGGCGTCCGGGCCTTCGGCCCCCGGGTCGGCTGGATGGCCGGCTGGGGCCTGACGGTGGCGACCATCATCGTGCTCTCCAACCTGGCCGGGGTCGCGACCGACTTCCTGTACCTGATGCTCGGGGAGATGACCGGCAGCGGCTGGGTCACCGAACTCGACCAGAACAAGGCCGTCCACCTGCTCACGGTGGTCCTGCTGATCGCCGGCGCGACCGCGATGAGCTACCGGGGGATGACCGCCACCAAGTGGTTCCAGTACAGCCTGGTCGGCCTCCAGCTGGCCGTGCTGCTGCTGTTCTCCGCCATCGCCATCGGCAAGGCCGTCGCCGGCGACCTGCCCGACTCGATCGGCTTCTCCTTCTCCTGGCTCAACCCGCTCCAGGTCAGCTCGTTCAGCGCGTTCACCGCGGGACTGTCGCTGTCGATCTTCATGTACTGGGGCTGGGACACCTGCCTGACCATGAACGAGGAGACCCAGGGCAGCGCCAAGACCCCCGGCCGCGCGGCGATGATCTCCATGGTCACCCTGGTCGGCTCGTACCTGCTGGTCGCGATCGCCTCCCAGATGTTCGCGGGCGTCGGCAGCACCGGCAACGGCCTGGGCAACCCGGCGACCGCGGACAACGTCTTCGCCGCGCTGGCACGGCCGGTGCTCGGCTCGCCGTGGAGCATCCTGCTCTTCCTGGCCGTCGTCGCCAGCGCCGCCGCCAGCCTGCAGACCACCTTCATCCCGGTGGCCCGCACCCTGCTCGCGATGAGCGCCTACCGCGCCGTGCCGCCGCGCTTCGGCACCGTCCACCCGCGCTTCCGCACCCCCGGCTACGCGACCGTCGCGGCGGGCATCGCCACCGCGATCTTCTACGTCGGCATGAGCCTGATCAGCGAGAACGTCGTCCAGGACACCATCCTGGCGCTCGGCCTGATGATCTGCTTCTACTACGCGCTGACCGCCTTCGCCTGCGTCTGGTACTTCCGCCGCTCGCTGCGCACCGGCGTCCGCGACCTGCTGCTCAAGGGCGCCGCCCCGCTCCTCGGCGGCGTTCTGCTGACCGCGGTCTTCCTGCAGACCCTCGCCGACGCCTGGGACCCGGACTACGGCAGCGGTTCGGTCTTCGGCATCGGCTCGGTCTTCGTGATCGGCGTCGGCATCCTGCTGCTCGGCGCCGGGCTGATGACCTGGTACGGCTTCATCCGGCCGGAGTTCTTCCGCGGCGAGACGCTGCACAAGGACACCCCGGCACTGGTCGTGGAGGACTGACACCGTTACGGTGGGGCACATGAAGCGCTTCAAGGGCCTGTGCTGGTGGCCGTCCTAGGACGGCCACCTCACTCGCCTGACCAGGGCCGTCCGGGATCGGACGGCCCTGCTGCGTTCTCCGCGCCCCTCGCGCACACCGCAGGACGGGCCCCTCGCCCCGGACGGCCGCCACCACCGCCGCACCGAGGAGAGAGACCTTGAGCACCGCCATCGAAACCACCACCACTGCCGTTGCCGCCGTTGCCGCCGTTGCCGCCGCCGCCGGGGTTCCGGGCGACGACCCGACCGCCCACCGCGTCCTCACCGGGGACCGCCCCACCGGACCGCTCCACCTCGGCCACTACTTCGGCACCCTGCGCAACCGGGTCCGGCTCCAGGACCAGGGCGTCGACATGTTCGTCGTGGTGGCCGACTACCAGGTCATCACGGACCGCGACCTCGCCGACCGGCTCGCCGAGCACACCGAGAACCTCGTCCTCGACTACCTCGCCGCCGGCCTCGACCCCGAGCGGGCGACGATCTTCCCGCACAGCGCCGTCCCCGCCCTCAACCAACTGCTGCTCCCCTTCCTCAGCCTGGTCAGCGTGGCCGAACTGGGCCGCAACCCCACCGTCAAGGACGAGATCGCCCACTCCCGGCAGTCCGCCGTCAGCGGGCTGATGTTCACCTACCCCGTCCACCAGGCCGCCGACATCCTCTTCTGCAAGGCCGACCTGGTCCCGGTCGGCCAGGACCAGCTGCCCCACCTCGAAGTCGCCCGCACCGTCGCCCGCCGCTTCAACGAGCGCTACCCGCACGCCGACGGCAGCGCCGTCTTCCCCCGCCCCCAGGCCCTGCTCTCCGAGGCCCCGATGCTGCTCGGCACCGACGGCGGCAAGATGAGCAAGAGCCGGGGCAACGCCGTCGCCCTCGGCGCCACCGAGGACGAGACCGCCCGGATCATCCGCGGCGCGCGCACCGACGCCGACCGCCGGATCGGCTACGACCCGGTCGACCGGCCCGAGGTCTCCAGCCTCGTCCTGCTCGCCGCCCTCTGCCAGGACCGCGCCCCCGAGGCCGTCGCCGAGGAGATCGGCGACGGCGGCGCCGCCGCGCTCAAGCGCACCGTCACGGAGTCCGTCAACGAGTTCCTCCGCCCGATGCGCGCCCGCCGTGCCGAGCTCGCCGCCGACCGCGGCCACCTGCGCCAGGTCCTGCGCGACGGAGCCGAGCGGGCCAACGCCGTCGCCGACGCCACCCTCACCGAGGTCCGGGAGATGATGGGGGCGGTGATCTGAAGAGCCCCCACCACCGAACGCCGGCCAGGCGCGGGACATCGGCCGGTCGACACGGGGCATATCGTCACCGGGCGGTCGCGGCCACGGCCCGACCGCCCGCACCCCGCTCCCGCGCCCGAAAGGCGGCCAGGACCATGGACCAGCACCCGACCACACCCGGCCAGGGGCTGACCCGCCCGCCGCACCTGCGCCCCGGCGACCACATCGCCGTCGTCGCCCCCAGCGGCCCCGTCGATGCCGAACGCCTCACCGCCGGCTGCGCGATCCTCAGCTCCTGGGGGCTGCGCGTCACCGTCGCCCCGCACGTCCTCGACACCCACCCCACCCTCCGCCACCTGGCCGGCACCGACGCCGACCGCGCCGCCGACCTCCAGGCCGCGTGGCTCGACCCCACCGTCGACGCCGTCATCTGCGCCCGCGGCGGATACGGCGTGCACCGCATGGTCGACCTGCTCGACTGGACCGCGATGCGCGCCGCCAGGCCCAAGCCCTTCATCGGCTTCAGCGACGTCAGCTCCCTGCAGGAGGCCTTCGCCCGGCGCCTCGGCCTCGCCACCCTGTACGGACCGCTGGCCGCCGGGGCCTCCTTCGTCTCCGACGGCCCGACCGCCGAACACCTGCGCCGCACCCTCTTCGACCCCGCCGCCGTCACCGTCCTCACCTCACCCACCGCCGCCCCGCTCGTCCCCGGCCGCGCCCGCGGCGTCACGGCCGGCGGCTGCCTCCACGTCCTCACCGCCGAACGCGGCACACCCGCCGCCCGGCCCTCGTACGCGGGCGCCGTCCTGCTGCTCGAGGACGTGCACGAGCACCCCTACCAGCTCGACCGGCTGCTCACCCAGCTCCTGCGCTCCGGTGCCCTCGACGGCGTGGCCGGTCTGGCCCTCGGCTCCTGGGAGGGGTGCGGACGGCCCGAGCGCGTCCGGGACGTGATGACCGACCGGCTCGGCGGGCTGGGCGTTCCCGTGCTCTGGGAGCTGGGCTTCGGCCACTGCCCCTCCACCCTCACCGTCCCGCTCGGCGTCCCCGCGCTGCTCGACGCCGACGCCGGCACCCTCACCCTGGACCGGCCCGCCCTCGCCGACCGCTGAACAACCCCGGGCTCGGACGCCGAGCACGGGGTGCCGAGCCCGGCCCGTGTCATGGGTGAGGCGCCATGGGCGAGGCGCGCGCTGAGTAAGGTGCGGCCATGAACGAGGACCGCCTCACCGCCCTCGCCCGCGGCTTCCTCCGCGGACCGGGCAGCAACGCCCGCACGATCCTCGGACTTGCCGGTCCGCCCGGCGCCGGCAAGTCCACCCTGGCCCGTCACCTGGTCGCCGAGGTCGAGCGCGCCGAAGGACCCGGCACCGCCGCCTACGTCCCGCTCGACGGCTTCCACCTCTCCGGCGCCCAGCTCGACCGCCTCGGCCTGACCCACCGCAAGGGCGCCCCGGCCACTTTCGACGTCCACGGCTACGTCGCCCTGCTGCGCCGCATCGCCGGGGACCGCTTCGAGGACATCTACGTCCCGGACTTCGACCGCACCCTGGACGAACCGGTCGCCGCCCGCCACGTGGTCCGCCCGCACACCCGGCTCGTCATCACCGAGGGCAACTACCTCGCCTCCGTCGAGGCCCCCTGGCCTGACGCGCGCCGACTGCTGCACGAGCTCTGGTACGTGCACACCGACGACGACGTCCGCGAGGAGCGCCTGCTGCGGCGGCACCTCGACGGCGGCCGCGACGAGGACACCGCACGCCACTGGGTCGCCGGCAACGACCACCCCAACGGCGAGTACGTGAAGCCCGGCCGGGCCCTCTGCACCCGGATCGTCTCCGGGGCGGGTTTGCCTTCGACCGTGGACAGGGGTAGTGTTTCCTAGTCGCTCGACAGGGAGCACCGGACACGCATCGGCGCGGACGGTCCCGGGGCGGCCAATCCTCTGAAACACCACTTCCCGGTTCGGGCCGGGTCGCTTCGCCGTTTTCGCGTCGCGGCCTGGTGCTTATTCGGTGTGCTCATTTTATCGGGTTGCGGTCGGATTCGCTTTTCGGAGCGGGGATCGGCTAGAGTTTGAAACGTCGGACGGGGCGTCAAACCCCGGAAGACGCCGGCGAGTTGGATGAACGAAGCCCCGGAAACGGAGCGGAAAACATCTGATAAGCTGGAAACACGAAAGAACGAAGCCCGGAGGGTCCGCTGG
>NZ_JBSFWR010000149.1:0-15654 GCF_053594915.1 Kitasatospora sp. NPDC002543
TCGCCAATGCTCCGCAGTGGCTCCCTCCTCCGCCTTGCGATGCACGCACCCCAACGCCGCACGCTGATCCGACGCCAATTGTCAGACACGCCCTAGGGTGATCCACCGAGCAGCGGACGACTACGACCGGGCCTGTGAAGTCGAGGGCCCGGCCGAGGTGAGCGGGCTCGCGGCCGAGAACCTGGGGAACGGTCACGGCCGCTCACGAGCGGTACGCGGCGTCGTGATACCCGCGCAGCCTGGGGCCGCGGATCGCGGGTAGCCCGACCAGGGTGTCCCTGAAGGCCTCGCCGTGGGGTTCGAGGGGGTACCAGGGGCGTGGCGGCAGGGGGTAGTCGTCGCGCAGGACACCCGCCGGGAGCACCCCGGTGGCGGGTGTCGGCGAGGTCTCCTCCGCGGGGCCGGCGAGGTATGCCCAGACTCCGCTGTCCAGCGGTACCACCGTCGCCTTGTGGTCGGGTGGGCGCCACGGGTCGCCGGTGCCGGGGTGGCGGGGGACGAGGAGGACGTCGGGATGGGGCCGGGACCCGGGGACGCCGGGGCCGGCCAACGCCACCACGCGGGGGTCGGGACCGGGCGGGAGGTAGCGGGACACGGCGTGGCCGAGCAGTTCGGCGACGGGGCCGGCGGGGAGGGTGACCGGGCGGTTCTCGGTGGCCGCCACGAGGTGGGCCAGCGCGACGCCGACGGCGGCCTCCCACCGGCGGCTCCACGACCCGTCGGGTTCGACGGGCGGGGCGCGGTGGTCGGTACGCTCCAGGTCCGCCCAGTCGGGTAGCGGGCCGGCCGGGACCCCCGAGGGGCGGCGGACGACCGCGTCGGGCTCCAGCCACACCGTCTGCCACGAGCCGCAGTCGTCGATCCGGGTCGCCACGGCCCGTCCGCACCCGGTACAGGCCAGATTGGGCCCGGCCCGGCCGTCCACGCCCCGGCAGTAGCCCTCGCACTTTTCCAGGATCAGGGTCATCGACCGGGAGTCACCGGGCGCGATGACGATCCTGTCCCGCGCGCCGAAGGAGACGGCGTACACCGGCGCGTACACGCCCTGCCGGGCAGCGGCTTCCTCCCCGACCTTCTCCCACGACCGCCAGGGCGGTCCGGTGGGCCGTGGCTCGACCGCGTACGTCGACGGCTCCATCAGCGGAGGGTGAAGCTCTTCCCAGGCGCCGTAGTGGGTGTGGACGGGGAGTGCGACCCGGGACACCGGCGCCGTCAGCTCGGCCGAACAACCGGCGCACACGAACACGTCCAAACAGGCTCCCCCCGCTGCGGCTTCCCCGGGATTGTGCCGCGCTCACGGCGGAGGATCCATCGGATTTCGGGGCGGCCCCAGGACCGGGCCGCCCGTGCTGCGGGTTCCCCCGGGGCCGGGCCGAGCGGGCTCGCCTCAGGCCAGCTGGTCGATGACGGCGAGGGCGGTGCGCCGGAGTGCCTCGTCCTCCTTGACGATCATGAAGAAACCCCCGCTGCGGCGGGACCGGGCGCATTCCGCACGGACCAGCGGAAGGGCGGGCGCGGCGGCGGGGCCCATCCGCCGCAGGCACTCCAGTACCTGCTTGGCGGTCGAGTCCTCCCGCTCCCAGGCTTCCAGCAGCACCGGTAGGACGACCTCCGCCTCGGCCGGGCCGCCGATGTCGTGGATCGCGGCGGCGGCGTGCACCCGGGTCCACTCGTCCTCGGCGCGGAGCAGCTGCCGCAGGCAGGGCAGGGCCGCGGTCGCCGGCGCCCCGATCCGGCCGAGGATGTCGGCCGCGTCCCGCTGCGCGTCGGTGTCGAGCAGGTCGGTCAGCCGCGGTACGACATCCGTGGGATCGCGTTCGAGGGCCCACAGGGCTTCTGTCGCGGCGAGACGCAGGTCCATGTCCTCGGCCTCGACGAGCGGCCGGACCGTCTCCAGGGCGGGCGCGGCTGCGGTGCCGAAGCGGGTCAGCGCGTGGAGGGCCGCGGCGGCGCCGCGCCACTGCTCCTGCCGGACGGAGGCGGTGACGGCTGCGGTGAGTGCGGGCACGGCGGCGGGGTCGCCGAGCCGGCGAAGGGCAGCGACCAACGCGCAGGCGTCCGACCAGGACCAGTCCCGCGCGAAGTCCGCGTCGGCCAGGCGCCGGGACAACCGGGGAAGCAGTTCCCCGGCGGCCTGGGGGAGGTGGCCGGCGACCTGCACCGCGCGCCAGGCATCGGCGTCGGTGTCCAGCGCCGTCAACAGCCCGGGCAGGGCGCGCTCGTCGCCGAGGCGGGCCAGTGCCGTGACCGCCTCCTGATGGGCTCGGCGCAACAGGGGGTGCGGCGAGGCCCACACGGTCGGTCCGTGGGCGGCCCGGTGGGCCTCGACGAGGACGGCGAGGGCCTCGCGGGCGGGTTCAGCGAGGGTGACGGGGAGTCGCCTGAGGGTGTCGGCCGCTTCGGCGGCAGTGTACGGGTCCTGGGGCAGCAGGCAGTCGGCGAGCAGCCGGACGAGGTCGGAGTGGTCGCCGCGCCAGGAGTCGATCAGGGCCCTGGCCATCCTGATGGCGTCGTACCGGGTGGCCCGGTCCAGGCTGCGGAGTTGCGCGGTGAGCAGGGCCGTGCGCTCGGGCAACCGGGTGTCCAGTACCCGGTGAAGGGTGGTCAGCAGCTCGGTGGTCGGGGCGTGTACACGGTCCTGCCGGTCGAGGTCGGCGAAGGCCGCGGCGAGCTGCGGCGGGACATCCCGGTTCGGTGCTGTCGCCGGTGCGGTGGCGAAGTCGTCGTCCGTGCAGGTGCACTGCCCGCAGTCGTCCTGCCCGGCGTCGATCTCGTCCTGGGGCGCGGGCTCGTGTGTGAGCTGCTGGAGCAGGTCGGTCGCGGTCGGGACGAGACCGGCGTCGATCGTCTCGGGTGCGCAGGCGGCCCGGTGGACGAGGGCGGCGAGCCGGATGTCGGCGTCCAGCCCGGAGTCGGCCGCCAGGGTGGCGAGCCAGGTCGTCACCGGGCCCAGCGCGGTGGGCAGCCGCTGGGCCAGCGTCGCGGCCGCGTCGATGACCAGGAGCCGCTCCAAAGTGCCGCTCTCGGCCGCCAGCCGCTCGCGCAGCCGGGCGAACGCCTGGCCGGCGTCGTCGAGGAACAGCCCCAGGGCCGGGACGGCGGCCCGCCGCACTTGCGGGTCTGGGTCAGCCGCGTGCCGGACGAAGTCCTCGACGCGCTCACGCATCTGAGGCACGACATCCGCGTGGGGCGTCGACGCGTGGCCGGACGGACTGTAGTAGACGCCGTCGGGGTCGCGGTCGAGCGCCGCCCTGCCGATGCTGAGCAGGAGCCGGATGACGGCCGCGCGGTCGGGCGTCCGGGGATCGCCGGCGAGCGCGAACAGGAACGGCAGGCTCGCTGCCGTGCACGAGTAGACGTCGCCCTGGTGGTGGGCCGAGCTGTAGAACCTGCTGAACGCCCCCTCCCGGACGTCGGGGTCGGGCGAGGCCATCTGCTCCAGCCACAGCGGGACTTCGTCGGCCGGACCGTAGGCGTGACCCATGGACGACCAGTCGACGAGGTCGACGCCGTCAAGAATGTTGATCATGAGTCGCACAGTGACACGAGGTGCTGACACCGCCATCACGGGCGAATCCCGACGCGAAGTGGAACGAGCTGTTCGAGCAGTGTCCGAGTGGCAGGTGACCCAGCCCGCCACTTCAGGCGGCCGGGTCCTCGTCGGCGCGGTGTAGGTGAACATAGTGCGCGGCTGACCCCCGCGGGTGCGGGGAGGACGTGTGGATCGTCGCGCACGCGGTGCGCGGGGTCGGCTGACCCTCGCGGGTGCGGGGAGGACAGGCGCACGGAACCCATCCACCCGCCCGGAACCGGCTGACCCCCGCGGGTGCGGGGAGGACACCCGCGCGGCCGGTACGTCACCGTGGCCTACCGGCTGACCCCCGCGGGTGCGGGGAGGACGCGACTGCGAGCGGGACGCCCTGCTGCATCAGCGGCTGACCCCCGCGGGTGCGGGGAGGACAACCCCGGCGAACCGTCCCTCGCCGAGAACCTCGGCTGACCCCCGCGGGTGCGGGGAGGACGGCGCGGATGGTGTTTTTGTCGGAGGCGGTGAAGGCTGACCCCCGCGGGTGCGGGGAGGACCACGGCACTGCCCAGCGCTACCTCATCCAGTCCGGCTGACCCCCGCAGGTGCGGGGAGGACGGCCTGATCGAGGAGCCCGCGTTCCTGCTGGTCGGCTGACCCCCGCAGGTGCGGGGAGGACCGGCATACGGCTCTAACATGCACGCCGACCGCCGGCTGACCCCCGCAGGTGCGGGGAGGACGGCCCCTGCCGGTACACCGTCCGCACCGTCGTCGGCTGACCCCCGCAGGTGCGGGGAGGACGGCCGGCCCGTCCAGCTCGGGCTCGGCGAGCGCGGCTGACCCCCGCAGGTGCGGGGAGGACCCGGGCGAGGGTCGTCGTCACGGGGGGGGGGGGTGCTCCGGCTGACCCCCGCAGGTGCGGGGAGGACGGCAAGGCCGGCGGCCGCGCCTTCCTTGAGCGCGGCTGACCCCCGCAGGTGCGGGGAGGACGCAAACCTGCGGCCGCGCCTCGTCACCGAGGCCGGCTGACCCCCGCAGGTGCGGGGAGGACCGCGACCTTCGTCTGGCCGGTCGAGTCCACGTCGGCTGACCCCCGCAGGTGCGGGGAGGACCCGATCACCGCGCCGACCCTGCACGTCCAGGGCGGGCTGACCCCCGCAGGTGCGGGGAGGACACCGACATCCTCGGTGACGGCCCCGCACAGGCCGGCTGACCCCCGCAGGTGCGGGGAGGACCCTTTGTGACCTGGGGCGATTGAGGGGCTTTGCAATTTCTTTGCAAGGCCCGCTGTGGCGATGCTCGACCCTATCAGCGCCGTTGGAGAGCTGGTGCGGCGTCAAGGAACCGGCACGCCTGGCGGTTCCTGTCCGGCTGATCCGGCGTTCGGGGACTCCCGGGCGAGGCTGAAGGCCGAGCGTCCGGACGGGCTGGGGCCGCACTGCGGGTTCTCCCGCTCCATGCCCCGGTGGGACCCTGCGCGGGGCTCGTCAGGTGATGTGCCGCAGCAGTGCGGCGACCGCCGGCGGGGCTTCGCCCGGGGGGCGTACCACCATGACCTTCCACGTCGGGGCGTGGTGGTCGAAGCGGTACTGGGGGAGGTCGGGGAAGCGGTCGGCGATGGACCTGGGCATGATGCAGACGCCGAGGTCGTTGCGGACCAGTTCGGCGGCGGCGACGATGTCGTTCACTTCGAAGGTCGTGGTGCGGTCGACGCCCGCGGCGCGGAAGGCGCGGTCGACGGCGTCGCGGATGGCCCAGCCGGGGGTGAAGTCCACCAGGGGGAGTCGGGCGGTGTCGGCGAGGCTGACCTCGCCGTCCGGGGTGGTTCCGGGGAGCACCCGTCGGGGTGCGGCGAGCAGGACCATGGTCTCGCGTGACAGCAGCCTGGTGGTGAGGCCGCGTTGTTGTCCTCGGTCGAGTGCGACGACGGCCAGGTCGACGGTGCCGTCGCGCAGGGCTTGGCGGATGTCGGCGACGGCGGCCTGGCGCAGGTGTACGACGACGCCGGGGTGTTCGGCGCGCAGGGCGGCGAGGGCGTGGTGGAGGCCGGCCCAGACGCCCTGCATGGTGCCGACGGTGACCCGTCCGCGGAGTCGGCCGCGGGTGGCGTCGACGGCTTCGCGGGCGAGTTCGGCGGCTCGGAGGGTCGCGCGGGCGGCGGGGACGAAGGCTTCGCCGGCGGGGGTGAGTGCGACGCGGTGGGTGGTGCGGTCGAACAGGGGGGTGCCGAGTTCGCGTTCGAGGGCGCGGACGGTGGCGGACACGGAGGACTGGACGACGTGCAGCCGTCGTGCCGCCGCCGTGAAGCCGCCGCTCTCGGCCACCGCGACCACGACCTCCATCTGCCGTAGGTCCATCGTCAACTCCTGGTCGGGCCGTGCCCCGTACGTCCGCTGGTGAGGCACGGGACGGGGGCGGGGTTGGTTCTTGACCGCATCGTAGGGGGCCGGGCGGTGGGTCGATCGGGCCTCGGCGGCCGAGGCCGGGTGCCCCGCTGCGCAGGAAGTCGGACCGGCCGACTTCTCACGCAGCGGGGCGGCGCTGTCCGGGTGGGGGCGTGAGTGTTCCGAGTCCGGGGCCGGGCGTTCAGGGCCTCGAGACGGAGCGGCGGAGTTCGACGAAGCCGAGGGCGTCGGGCCGGCTCCGTGAGGGGCCGGACGATGTGCCCGAGGACGGTGGTCGACCGGGCCTGGTTCCGCGTCCCGAGACGGGGGAGAACCGCGCGGCCCCGGAGAAGATCCGGATCGTGACCGGCAGGGCGCGGCCAAGGTGGTCGCCGTGCCCGTTCGCCTGGCGGAGCTGCTGGATGGCGCTGTGGATCGTCTCGGGCGAGAGCGTCAGGTTCTGCCGGTTGTTGCCGCGGGGGAGGGCCGTGCAGGTCCCCGTGGTCGGCATGATGCGGGCGTTCGTGATGCCGAGCCCGCCGTTGAGCTCCTGTGACCGGCCGTCGGCGAACACGTAGTGCCGGCTGGTGGTGGGGGGAGGAGAAGCCGGCCACGTAGGGGTTGTCCGACCGGATGCGGATCGACGTGAGCCGGGTGCCGCCGTCCATCACCCGGATCTCGAGGGGACGCCGTTCGGTGGTGTGTGCCGTGCCGCTCAGCGTGGTGACCATGCCGACGGTTGCGCAGAGCGAGAGCAGACCGGACCGGACCACGGGTTTCTTCAGCATGCTTCCAGTTCCTGAACGGCCGCCAGCTCTCGACTGGTGGTTGCGTTCAGGACATTAGGACGCGTGTGGGGGCCTCGGTGCCCACTCGGTGCACGGGGCCTGGCCGCCCCGTGCACCGAGTGCGGCACCGCGGAGGTCACTCGCCGACGGGACCGGGAACGGGACCGGGAACGGTTTCGACCGGCGTCGCCCGGCGGCGCTCGGTGGTCCAGTAGAGGAGCGCGAGCAGGGGCAGGGCCGTACCGAGGACGGAGACGGCCGTCCAGCCGCCGGCGTGGAAGAGGGTCGAGCCGAGCTGGGAGCCGGCGGCCCCGCCGACGAAGAACATGGCGATGAAGGCGCTGTTGAGGCGGGCCCGGGCGGCCGGGTCGAGCTGGTAGACGGTGTGCTGGCCGAGGATCAGGGTGGCCTGGACGGCCATGTCGAGGAGGACGGCCGCCAGGGCCAGCAGGGCGACGCTGCGCCCGCCGAACCCGGCGAGGGCGAACGCCGCGGCGGCGACCGCGAAGGCGAGGCCGGTCATGCGGTGCGTCAGCCCGTGGTCGGCCCAGTGCCCGGCGAACGGGGCGACGGCCGCCCCGGCGGCGCCCACGAGGGCGAACAGGCCGACCCCGACCGCGGAGTAGTGGAAGCCGGGGCCGGTCAGGACGAAGGAGACGGTGGTCCAGAACGCGCTGAAGGCGCCGAACATCGCCGCCTGGTACAGGCCGCGGCGCAGCAGGGCCGGGTGGGTGCGCACCAGCCGGACGGTGGAACGCAGCACGTGGTGGTACGGGACGGTGGTGGTCGGGGCGTGCGAGGGCAGGGCGGCGCGCAGCGCGATGCCGAGCAGCGCCATCAACGCGGCGGAACCGAGGAAGACGGCGCGCCAGCCGGCCAGGTCGGAGACCAGGCTGCTCACCGTTCGGGAGAGCAGGATGCCGGTGAGCAGACCGCTCATCACCCGGCCCACGACCCGGCCGCGGGTGTGGTCGGGAGCGAGGCCGGCGGCGAACGGCACCAGGATCTGGGCGACGACCGAGGTGGCGCCGCTGACCAGCGAGGCGATCAGCAGCATCGGGAAGCTGGTGGCGAACCCGGCGGCGAGGAGGGCGAGCGTGGTGACCGTCAGCAGAACGGTGATCAGGTTGCGCTTCTCCAGGCGGTCGCCGAGCGGGACGAGGAAGAGCATGCCGATGACGTAGCCGACCTGGGTGAGGGTGATCAGGGCCCCGGTGGTGGCGGTGCCGGTGTGGAAGACCTCGCCGAGGGAGGAGAGCAGCGGCTGGGCGTAGTACAGGTTGGCGACCGTCATGCCGGAGGCGACGGCGAACAGGGCTATCAGCCAGCCCGGCACGCCGTGGGGGGCCGTCGGGGTGGTGGATGGGGCTGCGGCTGCGGCTGCTGGCGTTGGGGTCGCGGCTCCGGGTGCCGGGGGCGCGGTGGATCGGCGCGAGGCGGTCGGGACGTCGGGCGAGGCGGACATGTTCACCTTCTGGAAGCAATGACCAGCCGGGGCAGGCCGGCGCGGGCGGGGCGGTGACGGCAGCTTCCTCGCTGCCGTCACACGGGTACGAGCGCCGGCACGCTCCCGTTGCTTCCTGCTCCGGGGCGATGCCTCGGGATGTCAGTTATCGCGAACGGAGATGATCGCGGGAGCCCGGGCAGGAGCCGGTGTCCGAGCCCGAGCCGAAGTCCGAGCCGAAGTCCGAGCCGGTGTCCGAGCCGAAGTCCGAGCCGGTGTCCGAGCCGGTGTCCGAGCCCGACTCCGCCGCGCCGCTCACCGTGCGACCCGCACAGGCGGCCGCCGCACGGGTCAGCAGCGCTGCCCGCCGAGCATGATCCGCGCGAGCAGCTCCTGGCGGCTGCCCACCCCGGTCTTGGTGAACACCGACTTCAGGTGGTCCTGCACCGTGTACGGCGTCATCGCGAGCACCCGCGACACGTCCCTGGTGTCATGGCCGCGCACCAGCAGCAACGCCACCTCCTGCTCGCGCGCCGTCAGCCCGAACGCGGCCAGGTAGAGCGGCATCACCTCGGCCGGCGTGGCCGGCGCGGCCACCACCGTCACCGCGTTCGCCGCCCCGCCCCCGCGCAGGGCGGAACCGTGCAGCAGGTACCAGCGGTCGTCCCGGGACCGCACCCGTACCGGGTTCTGCGGTACGGGCAGCCCGTGCGCCGCCCGGCGGGCCTGCTCGGCGGCCATCGCCACGCTGGTCGGGACGGCGAGCGAGGACGAGGTCGGGTCGGCCAGCCGGGCCAGCAACTCCTCGGCCGGTCCGGACAGGGCCTGCAGCCGGTTGCGCCGGTCCAGCACCAGCACCGCCGGATTCGCGTCCGCCTCCTCCTCCCGCGCCCCGGCCGGTACGTGACACGACCTCAGCGCATGGCCCAGGTGCCGGGCGGCGGCGTCGGCGATCACACGGTGGCGCTCCAGGTACGGGCCGCGGTCCGGCGCCCGCAGGAACGCCGCGCACCCCCACATGCCGCCGGCCGCGTCGAACACCGCCCGCAGCTCGTCCCCGAACCCGGCCGGCGCGACCTGCTCCCGGAACCGCACACTGTCGTACAGACTGCCACGGGTGGCGCGGGTCAGCGTCTCGGCGTGCACCCCGCTGTGCCGGATCTTGGAGAACGTCGCCACGTCGTCCGCCCACACCTCGAGGCGCACGGCGTGCTCGAACCCGTCCAGAGTGAGATCCTCGCTCTGCACCGAATTCACCAGCCCGGTGACCGGGTCCGCGGTGTGCCAGCACACCGCGTCGAACTCCAGTACCTCACGCAGCAGTTCATCCGCCCGCCGGAACACCTCGGGAGCCGCCAACCCGGCCCCGGCCAGCTCCCGCATCCCCTCGATCGCGGCCCGCGCCGCCACCCCACGTCGCCCCATGCGGGGAAGCTAGCACGGCAGTTCGCGTCCCACCCATGCATCGAACGGTGGAGAGACGGCGTCCCGGCTCCTCCCAGGGGATGAGGACCGCGTACGGCCGTACGACCACAGGCCGGTGCCACGTTGCTCGACACACGGAGCCGGACAGGAGATCCGTCCGAGCGGCATCGACCGGGAACGAGTGACCGTGACGGGCACGACGCCGTCGGAGGACGGGCCACGGCGGCGTGAGGACCGGTTTGCCAGGTGGGACCGCGAGTCGGGCACCTTCTGGGACCACCGTGAGGAGCCCGACCGGACTGACCTCGCCCGAGGAGCACTTGGCCGCCGCCGAGCGCTGCGGTCGGACGGCAAGATCATCATGAGGCGACTTCCCGGACCATCTTGGCCGGACCACTACTATCCGTACGCCCGACGACGCGCCATCATCACGTGTGCGCCGGACACCACGCCACGAAAGAAGACCGAGATGCTGCGCCCGACACTCAACAAGCCCCGCCTCAAGGCCGGAATCGTCGCCATCGCGACCGCGGCCGCAGGGGTGCTCGGCGCCGTCACCGCGCCCAGCGCCCAGGCGGCGGGCAACTGCACCCACTACGGGCAGGCCGGGTACGGGCAGGTCTTCACCAACTACAACTACACGGGTGACTGCTGGGAGTTCCAGATCGGGACCTGGACGGTCTTCCCCGTCCTGGTCAACCACAAGGTCTCCTCGCTCAGGAGCTGGGCCGCCTACCCCGGACAGGTCGTGCACCTCTCGGGCGACGGCATGACCTTCGACGCGGGCGCGGGCGAATGGTGGCCGAACCTGCCCGACTGGTTCAACGACCATGCCAACGCGGCCTACTGACGGTTCGAAGGAGCCACCTCTGCGATCCGTGCCGGTGCCGTGGATCGACTGCCGCGAGCGGCCCCGGCCCGTAGCACGCTCCCGCTGCGGCCGGGCAGCACACCGCCACCGTGACGGCGGCGGCTGACCCTCGCGGGTGCGGGGAGGACCGGGCGAACCGCTGCCCCAACGCCCGCCAGACCGGCTGACCCCTGCGGGTGCGGGGAGGACCACGGGCGAGCCGGGCGCCATCCGTCGACGCGCGGCTGACCCCCGCGGGTGCGGGGAGGACCCTTTGCGAGCTGGGGGGATGCGGGGGCTTTGCCGCTTCTTTGCGGAGCTTGTCTGAGGGGTATTGAGGTGTCAGAGGGCCTGTGCATCATCTCATGTGGCGATGGCCGAGGATTCCGAGAGAACGTCAGTCCGCGAGCCCGGTCTCAGCTCGCAGGAGCCGCGAGGTCGGCCACCACCAGTTCGGCGGCCCGGGTCGGGTCTCCGTCGGCGCGGGTGAGGAGTGAGGCCACGTCGTAGCCGGCGTCGGCCGTCTCCCGGTGGGTCACCTTCATGTTGTGCACCGACTCGTAGCGCGGGGAGCTGAGTGCCGCGCCGAGGTCGGGGCGCAGGCGGTCCAACTCGATGACGACTGCCCAGGCGTCGTTCTCGATGCGGGCCCGACGTGCCGGGTCGCAGGCGGCGATGGCCTGGGCGGTTTCGGGTGAGTCGGGCTCGCGAGTGTTCAGGGCGGGGAGGAGTTCGGGGGCGCCCAGGATCTCGGCTGCCTGGATGGCGAAGGTGTGGTCGTCGGCGTTGCATTGCAGCAGTTGCGCGATCAGTGGGACGGCCCGTGGGTCGTGCCGTCTGGCCAGGCCCCGTGCGCCTTCTTCTCGGACCTCGCCGTTCTCGTCGGTGGTGCACGTCCACAGGGCGTCCCTGATGGCGGTGGTGTCCTGCTCCAGTTGGAATCCCAGGGTGAACGCGGCCCAGTCGCGGACCTCGGGGTCCTGGTCCCGGGTGAGCCGGATCAGTGCCCGGATGTCGGGGCCGTCGGGCAGACCGCTGTGGACGAAGGCGAGTTCCGAGGCGACGTGCCGCCGCAGTTCGGCGTCCTCGTGTTCGGAGAGCTTCACCAGTACGGGAACGGCGCGCGGGTCCTGTGCCCGGCCGAGGCCGCAGATGAGGGAGGACAGGACGCTGGGCTCCGTCTCCGCTGCGGCGAGCGCGATCAGGGCGGTGGCCGCTTCGCCGCGCAGGGACTCGTGTTCCTCGGCCGCGAGGCCCACCAGATCGCAGCCCACTTGGCGTTCCAGGGCATCGGCCGAGCCCAGCAGGCCCGACCCGCGGCGCAGGGTGGTCTCGGCGCGTTCCGCCTCCGCTGCCTCCCGGGCGAGTGTCCAGTAGGCGTGCCAGTCGTCGTCCGCTTCCGAAGCCTTCGCCGTCCGCGCCGCCGCCATCACGTGCCCCACCGGCCCCGTCACGTTGTCCATGCGCGCATTCTTGCCCGAGGGGCCCGGTGGGGGACAGGGAATTTCCGGTTCCGGGCCGGCTCCGGTGGCCGGCCGCGGCGGGTGATGGGCTGTGCCGTGGGCCGCCCGGTGGCGGCGATCGCTCCGATGACGCTCCGGGGCAGGTGGGCTTCCGGGCGATCGTGTGGGGAGACCGGATGCCGGGGGCTGTTGCGGTACCGAGGTGGTGGGCGCGGCCGAACGCGGAGGGCGGGTTCGCGTGGGAAGTCGGCCGGGCCGACTTCTCACGCACCCCGGCAGCGCGCCCCCGTTCGCCCGGCCGGGCCCGGAGAATGCAGGTGAGCGGGGTCGGCGGCCGCCGGTAGGGTGCCGGGGGTGACGAACTGGCGCGAGATCTACGACACCGACTGTGCACTTCCCGAAGGGCGCCGGCTGGACGACCTGACCGCAGAGCTGGCGGACGCTCTGGGGGATCCGGACCCGGAGGTCCGGGACAGCTACCCGTACGCGGTACTGGACACCTGGATCCGCCGCGGGGTGATCGACGGGGACGGGCTGCTCGCGCTCGGCGATCTGATGGCCCAGCGATTCACCGATCCTCGGATCCAGGCCAGGACGGTCGCCCCGCTCGTGCTGAGGATGATCGTGAGCCGGGGATGTCTCAGGCCCGAGTGGCTCGACGCGTTCGCCGCCTGGTACCGCTCGGAGACCGACCTGCGGGGCCGCGACGACGAACTCGGCTGGCTGCACGCCGTCGCGCACGGCGCGGACCTGCTGGGGGCCTGCGGACTGCGGCCCGAGGTCGACCCTGAGCCGCTGCTCGCACTCGCCGCCGAACGGCTGCTCGCCACGACGGACCACCTGTTCGCGGAACGGGAGGACGACCGGCTCGCCAAGGCCGTCGCCCTCGTCCTCACCCGTCCCGACCTGACGCCGGAGCGGTCGACGGCCTGGTTGAGGGAGGTCGGCGCCGCCCTCGCCCCGTACGAGCGCGGGCCGATGCCGGTCTGGGCCTCCAACACGGTCCGCACCCTGCGCGCCCTGTACCTCCTGGCGGACCTCGGAGTGTCCGCGGAGCGCGGCGGGAACCCCGTCCCGCTCGCCTGCGGTGACGCGGTCAAGGCCCGGGTGGCCGCGGTCCTGCGCCCGCTGCTCCCGTAGTCGGGGGTGCGGGACCGGGTGGCAGGCGCACGAGAAGTCGGCCTGCCCGACTTCTCGCGTCGGCGCGTGGCACGACCCCCTGCCACGGCCGGACTCGACCCGGCCGCCGACAGCACGCGGCCGGCGCTCGCAGCGATCTGCCGCCGGCCCCGGCCGCACAGGGGGACGGGGCCGGGAGAGGCCCAGGACGAGACGCCGGGACGGAGCCTCGTCGTCCGGGGCCGAGTTGAGCCGGTGGGGTGGCACTCGTGCGTGCGGAGCCGACCGCCCCCGCCCGATCCGCGTCGGATGCCGGCGGCCGCGTGTGCCCGAGGGCGGTCACTGTTCCCATGGGGGTTCGCGACCACGAGGACGGGGGAGTCGCGCCGACACGAAACCGCGGCCGGCGGGGAATCGTGTTTCCGCCTCACACCCGTCAAGGACTGTGCCCCCCGCCTTCGGGCACGTCATGGCCGCCCTGCGCGCGCCCAGGTCGGTCGGACGACCATCACGGTCGGTAGGTAGGTTTCTCCGGGGCCCCGCTCAACGTCTCGTCGAGGCAGCCACGGTGTACTCCCGCGTTCGGCGACGGCGGCTTGCGGCTGGGGCTGCGCCGGGCAATTCGGTGACTGATCGAACCGCGCCACCCATGGAGGAGAATCGTCATGGTCCACCCTGCCGTCACCCGCCTCTCAGCCCTGCTGGGGGAGCCGAGCACCCCCGGCGACACCGTCGACTGGGAGGATCTGGCCCGGACCACGGGCCTGCGCCTGCCCGCCGACTACCGCGACTTCGTCACGCTCTACGGCGGCGGTGAGCTGGACGAGTACCTCGGCGTCAGCACGCCGCCGGTGAACGGCTCCCCGTACGGCGATCTCATCGATGGGCTGGACTTCGACCCCAGGGACGAACCGGCGGCTCACACCGGCACCGAGCCCGAGGACCTGAAGGAGAGGAGGCTTCTCCCCTTCGCGGGCAGTGCCAACGGCGACGTGGCCTTCTGGCTCTGCGACACCCGGGACCCGGACCGCTGGGATGTCGTCGTCTTCAAGCGCCAGCACCACTTCCGGGAGGACCCCTGGGTCCGCTTCGCCGTGGGTTTCGGCGACTTCCTGACCGGCACCCTCGACGGCACGCTGCCGAACCCCTTCAGCGACAGAGGCTTTGACAGGCCCCCACACGCCTATCGCAGCTGGCGGCAACCGCTGTGACCTGGCACGGCGTTCACGTGCGGCTGCCGAGCTCGTCGATGCAGACCTCGCTCTCTCCGCAGTGGCGGTGATGCTCCTATAGACGTCAAGCCGCAGGAGCAAGATCGGTTCGCGTGATTTTGGTTGATGGTGTGCTGGTGAGCGCTCGGTAGACCTCACGGGCGACGAAGCGCCTGAGGCGCCGCGTGATGTCCTTCTTCGACAGCCCTTCCTTGGCGCGGCGGGCGACGAAGGCACGGGTGCGCTCGTCGTAGCGCACGCGGATCAGCACGATGGTGTGCAGGGCGTTGTTGGCGGCCCTGTCGCCGCCGCGGTTGAGGCGGTGGCGGTGGCGGTGGGTGCGGCCGGAGGAGGCGGGTATCGGTGCGACTTCGGCCAGGTGCGCGAACGCCGCCTCGGAGCGCTGCCCGTTCGGGATCGTCGCCGGCCGACGCAAGGAGCTGGCCGGCGCTCTCGGAGCCGACCCCGAACAGGGCCAAGAGCTGCGGGGCGGCCTGTTTGGCCAGCGGGCCGATCTCGGTGTCGAGCTCGGTGATCTCGTCGTTGAGCGCCTGGTGGCAGCGGGCCAGGCGCCGCAGGGCGGCCTTGGTCGCGGCCAGCGGCGCGGACAGGTCCGTTCCGGGCCGCAGCCGGGCGAGTGCGGATCAGTAGGGCCCGCTCCAGACCCGCGACCTGCTCGCGCAGCACCGCCGGTGGGGACACGAGCAGGCCGCGGATCTGGTTCATCGCCTGGGTGCGGGCCTTGACCGCGCTGCGGCGTGCACATCGCAGCACCCGGATGGCCTCGACCACGCCGTCGCGGCTTTTGGGGACACCGACTGCCCGGCCGGCGGCCACCGCCGTGGTGGCCGCGTAGGCGTCGATCGGGTCGGACTTTCCGCGCAGGCGGCGCACCTTGCGGTCCGGCCGGTCCACATCGAGGACCGTGACCCCTGCGGCGGTCAGCACCCGGGCGAGCTCGGCGCCGTAGGCACCGCTGCCCTCCACGCCGACCGCGCGCAGGGCGCCGTGCGAGCGCATCCACTCCAGGAGGTCCCGGTAGCCGGCGACAGTGGCCGGGAACTCCTGGTCGGCCAGGTGCCGGCCCAGCCGGTCGATCACCGCCGCGTGGTGGGCCAGCCCGTGGGTGTCGACTCCGCCGGTGATCTCCGGGCCGTCGTACGTCACGCTGGTCATGTCCGTCCTTGCCGCTTGTCCGAGCCGGGGGCGGCACGCGGCGGTCGGGCGGGTGGTTTCGTTCACGTGAAGTAGCAGCGATCGGTCAGCGGTTCGGGCAGCAGCCGGCGATCTCAAGTGCTGCGGATGTTCCCCCGAAGTGACGTCACCCGATGGCGCCGACGGCAGAGTGCCCGGCCGCCACAAGGTGTGGATCGGCCTCCCCCGGGAGGGTGAGGCGCTCCGTTCTCACGGCGGATGTGTCGCTCCGGCGCCCTCCTCGATCATC
>NZ_JBSFWR010000150.1:0-15453 GCF_053594915.1 Kitasatospora sp. NPDC002543
GGGACGTCGTCCTCGTCGGCGTACCAGCCGGGGGCGTCGAGGTGGAAGCGGGCGCTGATGCGGCAGGCGGCGCAGGCCGCGGCCTGCGCCGCCTGCGGCGGCCCGCTGGCGGTGCCCGCCCCGTCCCCCGGCCGGCGACCGGGCGGCCGTCCGCCTCGCTACTGCTCGCCCCGCTGCCGCTCCCGCGCCTACCGGACCCGCCGGCGGGAGCAGGACCGGACGGACGCCGTCACGTAACCCCGGGACGGCGTGACGTAACCCGGAGGCCGTCCACCGGGAGCCGTCCGCCGGCACCGTTCGACCCGGGCCGTCGGGCCACCGTTCGACCGGACCGACGGCCCGGGGATCCGGATCACCGGTCCGTGCCCGATCCGCTCGGCTCCCCCGCCATGAGCACCGCTCCACGACGCCATGGTCGAGCTCGTCCTCGACGACCACGGCCTCGCCCTCGACCGGCCCTCGGACGAGCGCACCCTGTACATCCACTTCCGCCGGAGCGATGCCGAGCGCACCGAGTGGCCGGCCCGCCGGGTGGGGCCGGCCGTCATCGGCCCGTGGGAGCAGTGGTAGCCGCCCGGGCCCAGCCCGTGCCGGACCGGCGCCGGACCGGGCATGACCGAGGTTCCGGTGATCGGCGCAACCGGCAGTGTGGGCAGGCACGTTGTGGCCACGCTCGCCGAAGGCGGCCACGACGTACGGGCGTTGGTGCGGAACCCGGCGACGACCGCGCTTCCCGGGGCGGTCGAGCTCTTCCAGTGCGATCTGACGCGACCGGAGAGCCCGGAGCCCGCCCTGGCCGGCGGGGTGGAGGCGGGCCACCTGATGTGGCCCGGGCTGCCGGTGCGGCCCGAGGTGGTGGAGCTGATCGCCCGGCACGCCCGGCGGGTCGTCTACCTGCCGACGGACGTGCCGGGCCGCGCCGACGACGAGCCGGCCGCGGTCTTCCACCAGGAGGTCGAACGGCTGATCCGGCACTCGGGCCTGGGCCGGACCTTCGTCCGGGCGATCGACTTCGCGGGCAACCTGCCGGCCTGGGCCGGCCAGGTGCGGGAGGGTACGGTCCGGTGGCCGTACGGGCGGGCGCGGCGCTCGCCGGTGCACGAGCGGGACATCGCGGACGTCGCGGTGCGGGCGCTCACCGAGGACGGGCACGAGGGTGCCGCCTACGTGGTGACGGGCCCGGAGTCGCTCTCGCACGCCGAGCCGGCCGGGATCATCGGCGAGGAGCCGGGCGTCGCGGCGCGGTGGGAGGAGCTGCCGCCGGAGACGGCCCGCGAGCAGCTGACGGCGGCCTGGGGGAACGCGGCGTTCGTGGCGTCCCGGCTGCGTGCCCGGGAGTCGTTCACGCGCGGACCGGAGCGGGTGACCGGCACCGTGCGGGAGGTGCTGGGGCGTCCGCCGCGCGACGTCCGCAGCTGGGTGCGGGATCACGCGGCGGACTTCCGGTAGGCGCCCGAAGCCGGGGCCGGGGCGGAGCCGACGGCTGAGGGCAGGGGCGGACGGCGTCAGTAGCGGACGGCCTTGACCACCACCGGCACCAGCGGCAGGTCGGCCGGCTGCCGGCTGAAGGCGACGGGCTCGGCCGTACCGTTGGCGGGCACGTTCTCGGCGCCGACGACGGAGCTGTCCACGGCCTTGCCGCCGGCGTCGGTGAAGTCCACCTGGACCGCGTAGGAGGCCGGGTTGGGCCCCGGGTTCCGGATCGTGACGAGCACGGCGTGCAGGCCGCCGGTGTTCTGCCGCGCGATGCCGGTGATGCCGATGTCGCCGATCGCGTTGCCGCCGTCCGTCACCCCGCTGAGCACCGAGGCGGCCTTCTCCCGGGTCGCCGCCTGCTGGGCCGAGGCCGACGCCTCGAAGGAGGCGGCCGCCGCGGCGTTGGAGGCGGCGGCCGCCACCGAGGCTTCCGACGCCGAGACCGCCGCGGCCGACGCCGAGGCCAGCAGTGACTCCGCGGCCGAGGCGACGGCGGAGGGCGGCTCGCCGGAGAAGGCGCCGGCAATGGGCGCGGTGGCGGACGGCGATCCGGCCGATGTGCCCGACGAGCCGCTGCCGCAGGCCGCGAGCACGGCGACACCGGAGGCCGCCACGATCAGCGCGACCGTGCGTTGCGGCGTCCACCTCCGGCCCGCCCGCCCGTCACCGCCCGCGGGACGGCCGGACGGCGGGCGGTGGCCGGGTCGGCCGTGGCTGGGGGGACTGTGGAGTTCACGCACCGAGGATCCCTCTCCTGGTCGGTGTTCGGCGGCCGAGGGGCCCGTACGTCCCCATGCTTGGCAACATCCCGCTCCACAGCGACAGCTCCTGACCCGTCCGAGTGGGCCGACACCCCGGCACGGCCACCGCGCGGCCACCGCGCGGGCCCCGCACGGACCTCGCACGGACCTCGCACGCCACCGCACGGACCTCGCGGAGGTCCCCCGCACAGGCCCTGTCCGGGCCCGGCCTCAGCCGGCGACGGTCAGCACCGCCTTGCCGTGCAGCCGCCGTCCGAGCAGGGCGTCGACCGCCTCGGCCGCGTCGTCCCAGTCGCCGCGCCAGGTGACGCCGGGGTCCAGGTCGCCCGCCGCCACCCGGTGGGCGAGCCAGCCGAGGTCGCGGCCGAGGCCGGTGCACGCGAGCAGGTAGAAGGAGACCACCGAGCGGTCGTGCCGGGCCGCGTCGCCGAAGAGGGTGCCGAACGCGAAGTCCTCCCCCTTCCCGGAGCTGTGGCCGGTGGCGACCAGGACTCCTCCCGGCGCCAACGCCTCGTACGCCTCGACCAGTTGGGGCCCGCCGACGAGGTCGACCACACCGTCGACCGGTCCGGCGGCCTCCTTCGGCGAGGCGATCACCTCGTGGGCGCCGAGTCCGCGCAGCAGTTCGCCGTTCCGGTCGGGCGAGCCGGTGGACGCCACGACGTGCGCGCCCGCCGCCCGGGCGAGCTGGACGGCGTAGCGGCCGACCCCGCCGGTAGCACCGGTGACGAGGATGGCGCGGCCGAGCAGCGGGCCGATCCGGTGCAGCGCGCGCAGGGCGCTGGCGGCGGCGACCGGGATGGTGGCGAGGGCGCCGAGGTCGGCGCCGGCGGGGGCGACGCCGATCAACCCGGTGTCCACCGCCCGCAGTTCGGCCCAGCCGCCGGCCGGCATCAGGGTGACCACCGGGGTTCCCTCGGCGGGGCCGGAGCCGTCGGCGGCGGCGCGTTCCACGATTCCGGCGGCGTCCCAGCCGAGGACGGTGCCGTCGGGGGCCGATGCGAGGCCGAAGGCGACCTCGCCGTAGTTGAGCGAGGTCGCGGTGACCCGGACCAGGGCCTGGTGGGGCGCCGGTTCGGGGTCCGGGGCCGCGCCGAGGCGCAGGCCGCCGGGGGCCGAGCGGTCGACCAGGAGTGCGCGCATGGAAGATCCTCCCCAAGATTCTGCCACTGAGTGGCATAAGCCTACAGGTGGCATTCCGACCCCGACTAGACTGACCGCGATGAACCCCCAGCAGGCCGCCACGACGCACGGAGCCCCGGCCCCCGAGGCCCCGAAGGCCCCGGCCGGCACGCTCCCGCTACGCGAGCGCAAGAAGCTGCGCACCCGTCAGGCACTGATCGACACCGCCCTGGAACTGTTCGGCGAGCACGGCTTCGACGGGGTGACGCTGGACCGGCTGTGCGAGGCCGTCGAGGTCTCCAAGCGGACCTTCTTCCGCGCGTTCACCAGCAAGGAAGACGTCGCGATGGCGCCCACCCAGGACCTGTGGGCGACGTTCCTGGACGTGCTGGAGAGCCGGCCGCCCGACGGCGGCCGGCTGCTGGCCGTCCTGGAGGAGACCCTCATCGGGGCGATCGACCGGATGCCGGCCGAGAACTGGGCCGAACGCGCCCTCGCCAGCCGTCGGCTGGCCGCCCGGACGCCCTCGATGGACGCCCACGGACTCGCCTTCTGCGAACGGGCGACCCGCGAGGCGGTCGCGACGATCGACCGCCGCTTCGCCCTCGGCGGCACCCCGGGCGGCGCCGCACTGCGCGCCCGGCTGGCGATGGACATGCTGGTCGCGGCGTTCCACCAGGCGATGGACGGCTGGGTGGCACAGCCGTCCGGGCACACCCGCGCCGACCTCGCGCGACGGCTCCGGGCGGCCTGCGCCGAACTGCCGGGCGCCCTCGCGGCGACGGTCGAACCGCGGGCCTAGACGGCCCCGCCCCGCATCGCACCGCCCGACGCCGACACGCGAACGTCCCGGGCACGCACCACGGCACACGGCCGCGGCGCACACCCGGGACAGGGGTGGGACAGGCGGGACGCTCAGGCGGTCGCCGGGTCCGCCGCCTCTTCGCCGACGGTCTCCTGGGCGGGGACGGCGCGCAGCCGGGGCTCCGGCGGCGCGGGGATGACGGCGGCGACGGCGGCCGCGATCAGTGCGACGGCGCAGCCGATCACCAGGCCGACCCGGAAGCCGCCCTCCGAGGGCAGGGCGTGCCCGCCCAGGTCGATGGTCATCTGCGACAGCACCACGCCCATCACCGCGGCGGACACCGAGGTGCCCAGCGACCGCATCAGGGTGTTGAAGCTGTTCGCCGAGGCCGTCGCGGACAGCGGCACCGCGCTCATGATCAGCGCGGGCATCGCGCCGTAGGCCAGGCCGACACCGCTGTTGCAGACGATCGTCACGATCAGCACGCCCCAGGTGGCGCCCATCAGCGGCAGGGCCAGCCCGTACCCGACGGCGATCGTCAGCGCCCCGGCGACCAGGGTGAACTTCGGTCCGCGCGCGGCCGACAGCTTGCCGCCCAGCGGGGAGACCACCATCATCATCAGCCCGCCGGGCGCCATCCACAGGCCCATCGCCAGCATCGACTGCCCCAGCCCGTAGCCGGTGGCCTCGGGCAGCTGGAGCAGCTGCGGCACGATCAGCGCCTGGGCGTACATGCCGAAGCCGACGAGGACGGAGGCGGCGTTGGTCAGCAGCACGCGCGGGCGCGCGGTGACCCGCAGGTCGACCAGCGGGTCGGTGACGCGCAGCTCCCAGCGGGCCCAGATCATCAGGATCGCGGCGGAGACGGTGAACAGGCCGAGGGTCCGGGTGCTGCCCCAGCCCCAGTCGCCGCCCTTGGAGACGGGCAGCAGCAGGCAGACCAGGCCGACGCTCAGACCGATCGCGCCGACGAAGTCGAAGCGGCCGCCGGCCCGGCGGCGCCCGTCGGGGGACGGAGCCGGGGCCGGGATGACCTTCCAGAGCGTCCCGATGATGACGACGGTGAGCACGGCGGTGCCCCAGAACAGCACCCGCCAGCTGGCGTAGTCGGCGACGCCGGCCGCGATCGGCAGGCCGAGCCCGCCGCCGATGCCCATGGAGGCGCTGACCAGCGCGATCGCCGAGCCGAGCCGCTCGGGCGGCAGGACGTCGCGCAGCAGGCTGATGCCGATCGGCACCAGGCCCATGCCCATGCCCTGGAGGGCCCGGCCGGCGATCATCGGCACCACGGAGTCGGCCATCGCGCACAGTACCGAGCCGAGCAGCAGCGGGACGCAGGAGGCGATGAGCATCGTCCGCTTGCCCAGGAGGTCGCCGAGGCGGCCGCTGATCGGGACGAAGACGGCGGCGGACAGCAGGGTCGCGGTGATGACCCAGGAGGCGTTGGACGCGGTGGTGTGCAGGAGTTGCGGGAGCTCGCTGATCAGCGGGGTGACCAGGGTCTGCATGATCGCGGCGACGGTACCGGTGAAGGCGAGCGTCGCCACAATCGGACCGGTGCGGGGGGTGGGGGCGGGGCCGTTGATGACGGGCCTCCTCGGGCATTCGGGGGTGCAGGAGTATGCGGTTCGCACACCATGTGCAGATAGCACAGACTGCTCAGGCTACACATGATGTGCGCCGTGCACATCATGTGGGATGCGCACATCTCTGGCATACTGGACGCGATCGACGAGGAAACCGCAGCTCAAAGCGGCGAGGAAGGGACTTCGACATGGCCAGCCCCACGCACGAGGTCGCCCTCGAATTCCTGGTGTTCGCCCGGCACCGCGACCTCAACCAGGTCGACGACCGCCGCCCCGAGGGCAGCCAGCTCGAACGCGGCGCCTACATCCTGCTCAGCCGCGTCGCGGCCCAGGGGCCCATGTCGATCGGGCAGCTCAGCGACGCCTTCGGCCTGGACGTCTCCACGCTCAACCGCCAGACTGCGGCACTCACCACGGCCGGGCTCCTCGACCGCATCCCGGACCCGGACGGCGGCATCGCCCGCAAGTTCCGGCTGACCGAGGAAGGGCGGCGCCGGCTGGACGGCGAACGCGAGGCACACGTGCGGGCGCTCGACCTCGTGATGGCGGACTGGCCGGAGGAGGACATCGCGACCTTCGCCGAGTACCTGCGCCGCTTCAACATCGGCATCGAGCGGCTCGACGGCCGGCCCTGGCCGCGGGGCTGAGCGGGCGGGGCCGGCCGAGCCGGCCGAGCGGGATTCGAGCACCCAGAACGCTCCTCCTGACAGTTGACGCCATGTCGGTCCGGATGGCAGCCCTCCGGTCAGAGCGGAAGCCCGCGCGGGAGCGGGAGTTCACGCGGGAGTGGAAGCCCGCGCACCGGGAGTCGGCCTGGTCCGAATCCCCGCAGAACCGCGGGAACACCGGGGCCGCCCCCGCGATTGGCAAGTGGCATGAAGGCCATCGGACTTGAAGAATTCGGCGACCCCGACGTACTGCGCGTCCTGGACCTGCCCGAACCGCAGGCGGGCCCCGGCGAGGTCCGCATCCGGGTGCACGCGGCCGCCGTGAACCCGACCGACGTGATGCTGCGGCGCGGCGGCCACGCCGTACGGATGCCCGACCGCAGGCCGCCGTTCGTGCCCGGCATGGACGCCGCCGGCGTGATCGACCAGCTCGGCCCGGGGGCGGACGGGCGGCTCGCGGTCGGCCAACGGGTGGTCGCCGTCGTGCGGTTCACGGGTGAGCGCGGCGGGGCCTACGCCGAACGGATCGTGGTGCCCGCCGCCTCCGTGGTGCCGGCGCCGGAGAAGGTGGACCTCCCCGCGGCGTCCACCCTGCTGATGAACGCCATGACCGCCCGTCTCGCCCTGGACGCGCTGGCCGTGCCGCCCGGCGGGACGGTCGCCGTGACCGGCGCGGCCGGTGCCGTCGGCGGGTACGCGGTGGAGCTCGCCAAGGCCGACGGGCTGACGGTCGTCGCGGACGCCTCGCCACGGGACGTCGAGCGCGTCCGGCGGTTCGGCGCCGGTCACGTCGTGGAGCGCGGCCCCGAGGTCGCCGCCCGCATCCGGGGGCTGCTGCCGGACGGCGTCCCCGGGCTGGTCGACGGCTCCGACCAGACCACCGAGGTCGTGCCCGCCGTGGCCGACGGCGGCGCCCTGGCCGCACTGCGGGGCTGGCCCGGCCCGGCCGGACGCAGCATCCGCGTCCACCCGGTGATGGTGGCGGACGCCATCGCGCACACCGAGCGGCTGGACGCGCTGTGCCGCCAGGTGGAGGCGGGCGTCCTGACCCTGCGCGTCGCCGAGGTCCTGCCCGCCGAGCAGGCCGCCCGAGCCCACCGCCTCCTGGAAGCCGGCGGCCTCCGCGGCCGGCTGGTCCTGGACTTCTCCTAGCCCCCGCAGCCGGCCCGGTGTGCGCGAGAAGCCGAACCCGCCGACTTCCCACGCACACCACACGCCCCGAAGCCCCACCCGCCGAAAAGACCACCCAGGCCCACCACCCCCTGGAAACCGGCGTCCCGCACAGCCGCCCGGCCCTGAACTTCCCCCCAACCCCGCAACCGGCCCGGCGCGCACGAGAAGTCGAAGCGGCCGACTTCCTGCGCACGCCGCGGGTCGCCGGGGTCCTGCCCGCCGAGCAGGCCGCCCGGGCCAGGACTTCTCCTAGCCCCCGCGGCTGGCCCCGCGTGCGCGGGAAGTCGGCCCGGCCGACTTCCTGTGCGCACCGTGGGTCGCCGGGGCTCGCAGGCACTGCGTCAGGCCGAGGGCGCCGTGTCCGGGGCGGGCGGCGCGGCGGCGAGGACGGGGCCGAGGAGGTGCGGGAAGCGCGCGTCGAGTTCGGCGCGGCGCAGTTCCACGACCTTGGTGCGGCCCTCGCGGCGCTCACGGGTGATCCCGGCCTCGCGCAGGGCGCGCCGGTGGTGGGTGGCGGCGGCCTTGGTGACGGAGACGGGCTGGCTTCCGCAGGTACGCGGATCGGTGGAGGAGGCGAGTTCGCGCACGATGACCAGCCGCACCGGTTCGCCCAGGGCGGCCAGGACGACCAGGACGGCCAGGACGGCCAGGACGTCTTCCACTGGGATCCGGTCGAGGTCGGGGCGGGAGGTCACCATGGCTCGATCGCACGAGAGAGGTCTTACCGGCCTCGAAGGGAAGTGGACGCCGAGCAACCCCGGCCGGAGCCCGCCCCGTCACCGCGGCCCGGCCGGGGCCTCGACCTCGGCGAGGAGCTCGGGGCCGGTCCAGCCGCGTGCCGCGCCGGGGGCGGCCGCCTCGGCCTCGCGGACGAGGGCGATCAGCCGGGCGTTGGCGGGCGCGGTGAGCCCGTGGCGCTCGGCGAGGGCGACGACCTCGCCCTGGAGCGAGTCGATCTCGGTGGGCCGTCCGCGCTGGAGGTCCTCCCACATCGAGGTCCGGGCGGTGGCGTCGATCTGCAGGCTGGCCCCGGCCAGCTCCTGGAACTGCGCGTCCGGCAGTTCCAGGACCTGCGGCATCACCTCCGGTGGCACCGGGCCGAGCTGGGCTGGCACCACTCCGGCGGCCCGGAACACCGCCAGCGCCTCCAGCTGGCAGCGCGCCACGCACCGCCGGTACGCCAGCTGCCCGACCTGTTCGCGCAGCGGCAGGCCGGAGAGCGCGTTGACCGCGTTGTTGAGGTTCAGCAGCAGCTTCGCCGCCTGGACGGCCGGCATGTCGGGCCGCAGTTCCAGCAGCAGCCCGGCCGCCAGGGCGGCGTCGGCGAGGGCCTCCGCTCCTTCCTCGGCCGCCAGCACCACGGAGCCGCCGCTGCCCTGGTGGAAGGCGGCCGCGCCGGTCCGCACCACGTTGTAGGGGACCATCCCGGCCAGCACCCGGTGGGACGGGAGCCCGGCCGCGAGGACCTCCACGTTGCGCAGGCCGTTCTGGAAGCTCACCACCACCGTGTCCGGGCCCAGGTGCGGAGCGAGTTCCCTGGCGGCGGCCGCGGTGTCGGCGGACTTCACCGTGACCAGGACGTAGTCCGCGCCGGCCGCGGCCTCCGGGCTTGCGGCGACGGCCAGTTCCCGCACCTCGCGGCGGGCCTCGCCGGGGCCGGTGAGGGTCAGCCCGTCCGCGTCGATCGCCGCCATCGCGGCCGGCCGGCCGATCAGGGTGACCTCGGCGGTCGCGGCGAGCATGCCGCCGAGGTGGCAGCCGATGGAGCCGGCGCCGAACACGGCGATCCGGAGCCTGCGCTGGGCGGGGTTGGTGGGCACGGGGCGACTCCGGGGCGGGAGAGGGCAGGTGGCGGCGGGCGGCGGTGGGTCGGTCAGTCGAAGAGGTCGGGGTCGGAGAGGGTGATCTGGTCCCACAGCGGGCGGGCCTGGAACCAGCCGGCCAGCGAGGAGCCGAGCTGGCCACGGGTGAGCAGGGCCGTCTCCCGGTCGATCAGTTTGGG
Organism: Kitasatospora sp. NPDC002543; assembly: GCF_053594915.1. Lineage (NCBI taxonomy): Bacteria > Bacillati > Actinomycetota > Actinomycetes > Kitasatosporales > Streptomycetaceae > Kitasatospora > Kitasatospora sp. NPDC002543. The sequence continues at coordinate 9,594 of NZ_JBSFWR010000150.1, forward strand.
GGTGCCGGCCGCCATCGCGAGCAGCTGCGCCTGGCAGGAGCGCTCCATGGTGACGAACCACCAGACCGCCTCGGCCACGGACTGGCCGACCGTGAGCAGGCCGTGGTTCTGGAGGATCACGGCCTTGTGGCTACCCAGGGCGGCGGCCACCCGCTTGCCCTCCTCGGCCTCGGTGACCACGCCCCGGTAGTCGCTGTACAGCCCGTGGTCCTCGAAGAAGGCGCAGGCGTCCTGGGTGATCGGGTCGAGCAGGATGCCGAGGCTGGAGAAGGCCTTGCCGTGGAGCGAGTGCGAGTGGGCGGCGGCGACCGTGTCGGGGCGGGCGGCGTGCACCTGGGAGTGGATCGCGAAGGCGGCCCGGTTCACCGGTCGGGTGCCGTGCAGGAGGGTGCCGTCGTGGTCGACCAGGATCAGGTCGGAGGCCTTGATCTGGTGGAAGCTCATGCCGAACGGATTCACCCAGAACGCGTTCGGGTTCTCCGGGTCGCGGACGGTGATGTGCCCGGCGACGCCCTCGGAGAACCCGAAGCGGCCGAAGAGTCGGAAGCCCGCGGCGAGTTGCTCCTTGCGGTACTGGCGCTCCTCCTCCACCGAGTCGAAGGTCGGGGGCAGCGGCAGGGTCACCCCCTCCGGGGCGGGCCCCACGACGCCGGTCGCCGCGTACGGGTCGGCGGGCTGCTGCTGCGGTGCGGACATGGCGACTCCCGGGGCTGCGGCGGTGGGGCAGGGGGACGGGTTGGACCAAAAGTGTGTTCGAAAGATACCCACTTTTGGCGAGAGCCCTGTGACTATGATCAATCTGATCACCAATCAGGGAGAGGGGCAATGATGCGCAAGGGAGTCGCGGCACTGGCCATGGGAATCGCCGCCGGAACGGCCCTGCTCGGCGGCGCGTCGGCCACCACCGCCACCGGCGTCGGGGTCGGCGTCGGGGTCGGGGTCGGGGTCGGCGCGCTGAACGAGCCCAACCAGTCGGTCGTTCGGTTCAACGAGCCCAACCAGTCGGTCGTTCGGTTCAACGAGCCGAACCAGTCCGTCGCGGGCCAGTTCAACGAGCCCAACCAGTAGGGCCGGTGATCGACGCGCGGCTCCGCCACACCACCTCAACCCTCGCCCCCTTCCGCGCCCCGGACCAGACGTTCGGGCAGTTCCTGGAAGAGAAGTGGACAGCCGTCTGCCGGGGCCTGCGGACCGACGAGTCGGAGACGGAGCGCGTACGGCAGGAACTGCGGGACGTGCTCAGCCCGTGGGGCGCACGGCCGGTCGGAACCCGGTGCAATCCGCCGTCGTTCGTGGCTTCCGACGGCTTCCCCGCCGAGCTCTCCCTCAGCTGGAAGGCGGGGAGGCCGGAGGTGCGCATCCTGTTCGAGTCGCTGGGCTTCGACCGCACTCCGCTCGGATGCCAGGAAGCCGGACGGGAGTTGACCCGACGGCTCGCCGAGCGGCCGGGGACGAGCATCGAGCGTTACCTCGACGTCGAGGACCTGTTCGTCACGGCCCGACCCGACCGCAACCGACCCACGGTCTGGCACTCCCTGGCCTGGCAACCCGGCGAGCGGCCGCACTACAAGGTGTACCTCAACCCGCAGGCACAGGGCGCGGACCGGACCCACGAGGTCATGGCGGAGGCCATGGCTCGGCTGGGGCTGGCACAGGCCTGGGAGCCGGTGGGGCGGAGGTGCGGTGAACTCGCCCGACGGGGCCACGAGGTGGAGTTCTTCGCACTCGACCTGGACGGCGGAAGCGCGGCCCGGGTGAAGGTCTACTTCCGGCACCTCCCGATGACGATGGACGAGTCGGACGCGGTGGCCGCGCTGTCGCACCGCCACGATTCGGCGCGGGCGGCGCGGGCGCGTTCGGTGATCTACGGGCGTGACGGCGGCCTGGTGGAGAACGAGCCGATGACCTGCCTGGCGTTCCGGGAGGGCGGGGCCGGCCCGGAGGAAGCCAACGTCTACCTGCGGCTTCCGGGGAACGCGCGCACGGACGCCGAGGCGGCCGGACGGATCGCGGAGCTCATGCGGATCGAGGGAATCGACCCGCGCCCGCACGCCGAGGTGGTGCGGCAGCTGACGGCCGGGATACCGGAGGGTGACACCGGCCTGCAGGAACTGTGCAGCTACCGGACCATCGCGCCGGGGGTGCCGGCACACATCGGCCTGTACCTGCGCTTCACCGCGTATGAGGTGGAAGGCCGTTAGGGCTTGAGACCAGGGGTGCGCCTGAACTCGCGGATGAGCGCGAGGAGGTTGATCAGGGTGCTCGCCGGGACGTTGCCGATGTCGATCAGGCGACGGCCGTGGAGGTTGATGTCACCGGGGGTGGCGGACGGCCAGAGGAGGCCGAACTCGCGACCCTCGGTGCGGAGTTCGATGATGAGCTCGGAGACCTGGCGCGAGGTGAGGTGGAGGAGCGCCGGGTCGGCCGGGTCGATCGGGTGGTGGGCGCTCACGCGGCACCGTCCTGCTGGAGCTCGAACCAGACGGTCTTGCCGAGGTGTTGGGGGTCGACGCCCCAGCGGTGGGTGAGCCCGGCGACGAGCTGGAGTCCGCGCCCGGTCTCGGAGAGGAGGGAGAGGGGCCCCAGCTCCGGGGGCAGCGGGCTGCGGTCGGAGACCGCGACGCGGAGGGTGTTCGCGCGGTGGTGGATCAGGATGACCGGCGAGGACGTTTCGCCGTGACGCCAGGCGTTGACGATGAGTTCGACCATGGCGAGCTCGGCGTCCGCGATGAGGGAGGGCGGCCAGCCGGCGCTGGTCATGCCGTCCCGGAGGGCGTCGCGGGAGAGGGTGAGGGAGGGGGAGTTGAGGTTACGCACAGCGTCTCCCGGAGGGGGATGGGTGAGACCGGCGGATGCGTCGCCGTGAACAAGCCCACTGGACATGGGTGTTCTTCGGTGCCCGAGCGGCGTTACTGACGATCCGTTCGGTGATCGGTGCATCACAGACTGTAGGGCATGCGATAGCAAATTTGCTAGCGGACCCAAGAAGATGTGCCTATCTGCTCGCTGGACTCGCCCCGTACGCACGGTGGATGCTGAGGAAATGCCACCTACCCCAACCGCACGCCGGAAGCGCGTCGGCATCGAGCTGCGAAAGATGCGAGAGGCCGCCGGGCGCACGGCCGGAGACGCTGCTGCCGTTCTTGGGCTGGACCGCAGCAAGGTCACACTGATCGAGCAGGGGACCTACCCGGTCAGCGCCGAACGGGTCCTCGCACTCGCCGCCGAGTTCGAGGAGGCCGACTCCGAGTACGTCGACGCCGTCGCCGAGATGGCCGCCGACCGGACGAAGGGGTGGTGGGAGGAGCACAGAGGCCTCGTCCCTGCCGGGATTCTTGAGATTTCCGAGGTCGAGCACTATGCCAGCTCGCTGGTGACCTACCAGATCTGCCACGCGCCAGGACTCATGCAGACAGAGGAGACCGCGCGAGCGATCTTTCGAGAGGTCTATCCGCCTCTACGGCCGCTGAACATCGAAGCTCGTGTCGAGAACCGAATGCGACGGACGGAACTCCTGACCCGCACCAATCCGCTCAACTACGAAGCGATCGTCCACGAGGCCGCGCTTCGTATGGAGTTCGGTGGAACAGCTGTGGCCCGACAACAACTGAAGCACCTGCTCGAACTCGCCGAAGCGCCCAACGTGACGCTGCGCGTGCTGGAGTTCAAGGCAGGTGGATTCAAGGGAGCAGGTCAGGCCGTGCTGTACGCAAGCGGACCTGTGCCCCGCCTCGATACTGTCCAGCTGGATTCCGTAGGATCGCCAGCGTTCCTGACCGAGATGAACCAGCTGGAGAACTACCGAAGCATCCTCGGGGCGATGCGTGATCGCGCGCTCGATCCATCAGCCTCTCGTGACGTGATCTCCAGCATCATGAATAGCCTGTGAGGCCCCTATGAAAGAGCTCACTTGGCAGAGGCCCAGCGCTTGCGGCGATGGCAATAACTGCCCCGAGGTGTCCATAGGTCCCGACGCCGTCTACGTCCGCAGCAGCCTTCGGCCCGACGCCGTCGCCCACCTCGATGTCAGCGAATGGCGTGACCTCGTGTCCGCCATCCGCGCGGGCGAGTTCGACGTCTGACGCTCCCCGTGCACCGGCCGGGGCCACTGTCCCCGGCCGGTGCTTCAATCGTCCCCATGCGGATAGAGCGCCACCACATCGCCACCTCTCCCCTCGCCGACTTCCCCGACCGCATCGGTCGCCAAGTCCACTCCTACTCCCGCGCCGGCCTGATGACCTCGACCGAATGGCAGCTCATCTCCGACGCCTTCCTCGACCAGCTCGGCGCCCTCTCCACCTCCTCCCCCGACCTCGCCTCCCCCGAGGCCAAGGCCCTCCTCCGCGACGCCTCCGAGGCCGCCGCCGGCGCCGTCTCCTTCGCCGCCTACCACCCCCGCGACCGCTTCTCCGTCTTCCTCGACTACGTCAACTTCGGGATGAGCTACGACCCGGATCCCACGGAGGCGGCCGCCCCTCCCCTCTCCGCCCAGCGCTGGGTGAACGCCTTCTGCCTCGCCGTCCTGACCGACACCTTCGACCGTCACGCCGAGGCCTTCGTCTTCAGCCGGCAGGCCCTCTCCCCCGCCTCCGACCTCGCCACCGCCCTCCTCTCCCACCTCCTCCCCCACGTCGACTCCCCCTCCCCCGCCTCCGACGACCCGGCCCTCCACGCCCTCCACGCCCTCCACACCGGCGACCGCCCGGCCTTCGACGCCGCCGTCCTCGCCCTCCTCGACCGCACCGACGGCACCCGGCCCCGCACTCTCCTCCCGCTCCTCCCCCTCGCCCTCTCCGCCCTGGCCCACCGCGACCACGGCTGGCTCCCCTCCATCGACACCGACTACCTTCCGCACTCCCTCGTCACCGGCTTCGCCACCCCGGAACGCCGGCCGGAGTCCATGACCTGGCCGGTCCGCGTCGACCGGCCGACCCCGCCGCTGCCCCTCCACCCGGACGTCGAGGCCCGCTTCGAACAGGCCGTCCGGCGGGGCATCGACCCCTCGCCCGACGAGACCCACCCGGTCTTCGAACTCGGCCGCGCCCTGGAGAAGCAGGTCCGCCTCTTCCGCACCCGCGCCTCGCGGGCCGCCGACGTCACCGAGGAGCAGGTCGCCGACCTCCGTCTGGCCTCCGAAATGGGGGCCGCGCTCTTCCGGATCGCCCTCGCCGACCCGGGCACCACCGTCGCCGTCACCCTGGCCGGCCGCACCGTGCACTTCCCGGCCACGTGTGACGAGGAGTCCTGGCCGGGCCGCTGGCACCTGGCCCTGAACCTCGCCCTGATCACCGGCAGCCGGGACGACCTCGCCCCGCTCCTCCTCGCCGGCCCCACCCGCTCCGCGCGCGACCGCTCCGCGTACGCGGACTACCGGGTCGCGCTGCACGACCACCTCCGGGGGCTCGACGCCCGGCCGGCCGTCGAGAAGGCCCGGCTGGAGGTCGCCCGCGCCCAGGAGTGGAACTTCTTCCCGGACTCCGTCGGCCTCCTCGCCCAGCTCGTCGACGGCGACGAGACCGGCTTCAACCTGGCACTCCTCGACACGCTGGAGGCCCACCGCGACCACTACTCCGTCGCCGACCGGGTCACCGATCCGGCGGCCCCGCTCGACCTCGACGTCCTCGCCCTCGTCTGCCACGCCCGCCGCCACCACGGCTGGACCGTCCGCGTCGAGTCCCCGTACCTCCCGGCCCGGCTGCTGGCGGACCACGATTCGGCACACGGGCTCTGAGCTGCTAGTGTTCCCTTCGTCGCGAGAGAGATGATCTCTCGTCAGGCGTCAGCGGTGCTACCAGAGCACGTCCTACTTTCAGTAGGAAGAGTCCGTGCGACCCGGGCCTGGCGCTCCACAGTCGGAAGG
>NZ_JBSFWR010000151.1:0-15376 GCF_053594915.1 Kitasatospora sp. NPDC002543
CACCCCGCAGGATGGACGCGTGCTGGCTGGCCGCCGCCACGGAGATGCCCACCCGGTTGCCGAGCTCGGTGGTGCTGCAGCTGTCGGCGAGGGCCGGCCGGGGAGCGGAGGCCTGGACGGCCGGGGCTGGGCGGGGCGGGACCGGCCGGGGCGGGGCGGGCCGGTCGGGACCCCCGGGAGGCCGAACGGGGCCGCGGTCCGGCCGCCCGGCGGTAGGCTCTCGCGCTACAGGGAGGGCGGGGTATGGCCAAGGTTGTCTTCGTGCACGGTGTCGGGAAGCAGTTCCTCAGTGAGGACTCGCTGGCGCGGGACCTCGTCCCCGAACTCATGGGCGGTGCGAGGCTCGCCGGCGGACCGGTCCCCGAACCGACGGACGTGGCCGTCGCGTTCTACGGCGACCTCTTCCGCCCCAAGGGCACCCGCGCGGCAGCCCGGCCGACCTACGACGCGGCCGACATCGAGACCGAGGAGGAGTTCCGGCTCCTCATGGCCTGGTGGGCGGAGGCCGCCCGGACCGACCCGGGCGTGCCCGCCCCGGACGAGCCCGGCACCCGCGGGGCGGCCGGCTGGGCCGCGTCCCGGTCGCTCCGGATCCACACCGTCCGCCGCGCCCTCGACGCGCTCACCGGCGCGAAGTACCTGCGCGGCGTGCTGGACGCGGCGCTGATCGGCAGTCTGAAGCAGCTGACGCGCTACCTGGAGGACGAGCGGATCCGCGAGGCCGCCCAGGCCCGGGTCGCCGCCCGGATCGGCCCGGAGACCCGGGTGGTCGTGGCCCACTCGCTGGGCTCCGTCGTCGCGTACGAAACCCTGTGCCAGGAGGACCACCCCGACCGGGACGTCCGGATGCTCGTCACCCTGGGCTCGCCGCTCGGCATGGGCGCGCTCGTCCTGGACCGCCTCCGGCCCCGGCCCGTCGACCGCAAGGCCCGGTGGCCCAAGGCCCTCCGGTCCTGGACCAACATCGCCGACGCGACGGACATCGTCGCCGCCGTGCGGGAACTCCGCCCCGCCTTCGGCCCCCGGGTCACCGACGTCCCGGTGAACAACGGCTCCCACATGCACGACGCGACGCACTACCTCACGGCCGTGGAGACCGGACGGGCCGTCACCGCAGGGCTGAAGTAAGAGGAGACCGGCCGGCCCATGCACTACCTGATCGCTGCCGGTACGTCCACGTACGGTGCCGACGAGTTCGACCACCTCCCCCGCGCCCTCGACGACGTCGAGCGGATGGCGGCGTTCCTCACCTCGCCGGGCATGGGCTACACCCGGGTGCTCGGGGAGGTCTCCCACGACCCGGTCTCCTCGGAGTTCGAGGACGCGCTCGCCGACTGGTGCGCGGGCGGCGGGCTCACCGCGGAGGACGTCGTGGTCGTCTACTACGCCGGCCACGGCGACCAGCCCGTCCCCGGCGCACCGTACCGCCTCGCCTGCGCGGACACCCGGTGGAACCGGCCCCGCTCGTGGCTGTCGCCGCAGAACATGGCCGAGATCCTGGCGGCCTCACCGCTGCGGAACGTGCTCTTCGTCATCGACTCCTGCCACGCGGCCAGGGGCGCCGGCGAGATCCAGGGCCTGACGGACGACATCGTGGCCCTCCGGCCGCGCGGCGACGAATTCGGAGCAGGCACCTGGGTCCTCGCCTCCGCCCGCCACCGCGACGCCGCCGACGACGGCGCCTTCGTGCCCCGGCTCATCGAGGTGTGCACGGCCGGCGACGGGCCGTCCCAGCGGTACCTCGCGCCGTCGGCGGTGGCGGCCAAGGTCAACCAGGTGTTCGTCACCGAGGGCCGCAAGCAGCGCGTCGCCTGCTCCTCGAACCACCAGAGCGAGCAGCCGCCGTTCTTCCCCAACCCCGGCCACGACCCGAGCGCTCAGGTCGGCGAGGGGGACGTCCCGGGCGACTCCTCGGACCTCTCCTCGCACTTCGAGCCCCGGGGCCGGGGCGTGGAGCACGTCCACGACCCGGGCTCGTACTTCACCGGCCGGCGGAAGGCCCTCGGCCGGCTGAGGGACGCCATGGCCGGCCCCGGCGGGTGCGGGGCACTGGTGGTCACCGCCGCGCCCGGCTCCGGGAAGTCCGCCGTGCTGGGAAAGCTGGTGCTGGAGGGCTGCTCCGACGTCTCCGTGAACGCCCGTCACCAGACGCTGGAAGCCCTGGTCGCCCGCCTCGCCGCCGTCGCCGACGTCCGGGCGGCCGAGCCGTCGGCCCTGCTCACCGCCCTCGCCAGACGGCGGACACCGCTGCGCGTCGTGATCGACTCCCTCGACGAAGCCGGCCCGGCCGGCGACCGGACGGAAGCACGGCGCATCGCCTGGGACCTGCTACGGCCCCTGGGCGCCGTACCGTGCGTGCGGCTGGTCGTGGGCTCGCGCCGGGAACTGCTGCCGCACATCGGCGAACAGGTCGGCTCCATCGACCTCGACAGCTCGCAGTACGCGGACGACACCAGTACGGCGGAGTACGTGCGCCGCATCCTCGGGGACACCGGCTCACCGTACGCCGGCCTCGACGACCGGATCGCCGCCATCGCGGGAGAAGTCGCCCGCCGCGCCGGGCACTGCTTCCTGGTGGCACGCATGACGGCCAGCGCCCTCCTGCGCGGCGGCCTGCTGGACACGACGGTGCCCGGCTGGGCGGAGTCCCTCCCCTCCGATGTCGGCGGCGCCTTCGAGGCCTACCTGCGGCGCATCCCGCCGGACCGGAACGCGGGGGTGACCGCCCTGCTCACCGCCCTCGCCTTCGGCGAGGGCAACGGTCTGCCGCGCCGGATCTGGCTGCTCGTCGCCACCCGGCTGTCGGGCATCCCGCTGCGGGAAGCGGACATCGACGCCCTGGTGCAGGAGGACGGGTCCTACCTGACCTGGGCGGAGGTGTCCGCCACCAAGCACTTCCGCCTCTACCACCAGGAACTCACCGACTACCTGCGGCAACGGGCACTGAAGGTCCGCGACCTCCAGGACGTGCAGGAGGGCTTCGTCGACGTCCTGCTCGACCTGACGCCCGGCCGGAACTGGACCCACGCCCTCCCGTACGTCCGCCGCCACCTGGCCACCCACGCGGCGGCGGCCGGATCCATCCAGGAACTGGTCGAGGACCCGGCCTTCGTCCTCGCCGCCGACCCGGCCGGGCTGCTCCCGGCCGTACGCCACAACTCGTGCGACCCGGTACTGGCGATGGTGGTCGAGCGGTTCATGGGACTCCCCGCCGCCGCGGGCATCGACCGGGCCGCCCACCTGGCCTTCACCGCCGAATCCCACGGCGCGGCCGACTTCGCCGGCCGCGCCGAGGAACTGTCCGCGTCGGTACAACGCATCCGGGTCGAAGCCAGGACCGTGACCCCGCACCGCATCGTGGGCCGGCACAACGAGGAGACGTACTCGACGACGTCCGTGGCCGGCGGGTGGCAGCTCGACGACCTCGTGCTGCCTGACCGGAACCGGGCAGTGGTCGCGGTCGCCCACCGGCGGCCCGAGGTCTATGTCTGGATGGTCGACACTCCCGCCCGGTCCACGAGCCTGGTGCACCCATCGGATGTCACGGGCATGCGGGCGCTGCCCTCCCGGCTTCACCCGCTGATCATCACCCTCGACGATCTGGGCGATCTCAGGGTCTGGGACGTCGACGAGCAGACGATCGTCCACCACATTCCCGGGACCCCCTACACAGACCTCCTCGACGTCGGCGAACTGACCGACGGCACCCCGGTGGTGGCCTGCTCGGCCCAAGGGCACGTAGCGGTTGTGGACGTCGCCGGAAACGCCCTGCTGAGGGTTGCGACAGGTTCATCGGGTCAAGGGACCGGCGCCACCGCCGCATTCGTCCGTCATGCGGACGGGTCGGCCCACCTCGTGGTGTGTGACGCGGCCAAGGGAATCGTCTCGTCACGCGCCGCCGACAACGGATGGAGCGAGACCGTCCTCCTCCGCGGTCTACGGATGCCGATGCTGCGCGATCGCCTTCCTCGGGACTTCGAATCCGCACTGGTATCCCTGTGGGAGCCGAACGAGGAGGGCGTGACCGGCCGCATCACGCTCCTGGACTGCGAGTCCGCCCGCGTCCGCATGATCGATCACGACATGGACCACTGGCCCAACGGTGGATTCGTCCGACTCGCGTCAGGCGAGGTCGTCCTCGTCAACGCTTCCTTCCGTTCGATCTTCACGTCGTCGATCAGGAGTGGTCGCGTCGAGGAATCGCAGACCGCCATGGACACGGAACAGCTCTTCACTCCATTCGCGCTGGCCCGCTCAGGAGGCGCCTACGCCGTTTCGACCTCGCTGGACTGCCGCATGGATGTCATCGACTGCGCCACCGGCGAACACGCCGGGCAGACACTGCGCGGCCATGAGAGCGCCATCTGTGCCCTGCACGTGCTCCCGCAGTCCGAACCCGACTCCCGGCACATCCTCTCCGTGAGCAATGACGGAACAGCAAGGCTGTGGCACGTCAGCCCCGGCGGCCAACGGCCGCAGGAGGCGCATGAGGACCACACCGACAAAGCGACGACCACCCTCATCTGCGCATGGCCGTCCCATCCTCAGGGGCTTCTCGCCCGATCATGGTCCGGACTGAGGTTGATCGACAGCAGGGCGCTGGATCACGACCACGACAGGCGAACGCCGCTCACGGCACTCTCGCTGACCGGGATGGAAACGCTGGAGATCGGGTCATACACCGAAGGTGAAAACGGGGAGTTCCACCTCCTTGGGAAGCGTGAAAGACTCACACGTGCTCCGGAAGCGATGATCGAGGCCACCTTCTCCTGGCAGCGGATGAGCCCCGACGGGACCGTCAGCAGCACCGACCCCAGCGCTCTCGCTCTGGTTCCCTGGGGGACCTCGTGCCACTTGGTTCCACCATCGCCCGCACATCCCGGAACGCGTCTGGTCGGATTGGACCCGACGAACGGACGGCTCTTCTCCGCGGCGTCCCCCGAAGCGGTCACCAGTGTTGACGTCCCTTGGAAGGCCGACCCCGACTCGACGATGGTGTTCACGGCCGGGTTCGCCGATCCCGCGGGCCACGCCGTTCTGTTCGTCGTTCTTCGAGTGGCCGCGACTGCCGGGGACTACACAGCGAGCGGTCGCTACAACTCCCGGGACGGGCCGGGCGCCGATGCCCCTTCGCAAGGATTCCTCTGGAACGCGAGCACCCTGCGGCCCGTTCATGACGGACTTCTCACCCTTCCGGCCAGGATCACGTCGATCTCACCGAGTCGCACCGATTCCGGCACGCGCTATGTCGCCATGGCCGGTGCGGACGACGGTGCGGCTGTCCTCGACCTGGAGTCCGGCGACCTCCACACCGTCTATCTCGGTCTTCCGAAGGCCAGGCGCCGCGAATTCCGACATCTCGTCAACAGCGACGACTACTGCCTCAAGTGGGCGTCCGCGAGGTCCGGCGAGCCGGTCCTGGCCTACATGGCCGGACTGAGTCGCGACGACACCGCCCTCTCCCCCGTCGTGGTCTGGGACTCGGCGCATCCCTCGGCCCCCGCCCGTGAACTGCCCGTCCGTGCCCGGCGGTTGCTGTGGACGGGGGCGGCGCCGAGTGGGGAGGCGTTGTTGGCGGTCAGTGACGAGTTCGGGATCAGGATGTTCACCCTTCCCGGGGCCGAGGAGGTGTGGTCGGCTCCTCTGCCCGCTCTCGTCACCTCGCTCGCGGCGCGGCCGGGGAGCCCGCATCTCGACCTCGGTGTCGCGACCCAGCAGGGTGTGGTCCTGATCCGGCCCCGGCTCACTCCCTACTGGCGGCAACGGCTGCTGCGCGAACCCTGACGCGCGCGCACTACGCGCGGCGCATCCGGCGGAGGACGACGAGCAGCAGGACCGCCGTGAGCACCACCAGGATGCCGGCCTCGACGAGTTGGATGGGGACGAGGTGGTCGGCCGGGTGGTAGCGGAGCCAGGAGGCGGTGGCGCCGTCGCAGTCGGTGCTGAAGCCGAAGGCGCAGCGGGTGTTGCTGACGCGGGTGCCGTCGGGGAGGACGGTGCCGCGGTCGAGGAGCCAGGAGTTGGTGGGTTGGGCGGTGCGCAGGGGGGCGACCCGGTCCACGGCGGGGTAGAGGTAGGGGCGGGCCCAGATGACGAGTCCGACCGTGGTGGCGACGAGGGCGCCGGTGAGGAACATCGCGGGGAGGGTGCGGCGGACGAGTTGGCCGACGAGGACGCCGAGCGCCAGGGCGAACAGGGACCAGGCGACCGGGGCGATGCCGAGGGCCGGGTAGGTGAAGAACTGGAACGGCGGGTCGAAGGCGACCGGGCCGTTCACGATGTCCGTCCACCAGACCCAGGTCATCAGGACGGCGAGCACGCCGCTGACGGCCAGGACGGCGAGGCCGGGGACGGCGAGGCGGACGGCCAGCCAGCGGACCGGGTTGACGGACTGGGCGCGGACCAGGCGGATGGTGCCGCGTTCGTACTCCTGGGCCAGCAGCGGGGCGCCGATGAACATGCCGAGCAGCAGTGGGAGCGCGGTGACGGCGGGCTGGAGGACCTGGAGGTACCAGAAGTTCGGGCGGTCCAGCTGCACGACGAGCTTCCAGCACCGAGTGCTGTCCCAGGACTCGGGGTAGTAGCAGTCGGTCCGGCGCAGGTCGCTGACGACGCTGCCGGCGGTGAAGTGGATCCAGAGGATGCCGGCCGCCGCCAGGACCAGCGTTGCGCCCAAGGTCCGCAGGAGGAGGCGATTCTGACGGAGTGTCAGCCAGATGAGCCCGCGCAGGAGGGGGGCCTTGACGGCGGCCGGTGCGGTGGCGCGGTCGGGCAGGACGGTCGTGCTCATGCGGCCACCTCGTTCGGGTCCTTCGGGTCACGCGGGTCGGCGGTGCGGTGCCGGGGCACGGTGGGGTGCGGGTCGGCGGGTGCGCGGAGGTAGCCGAGCAGCAGGTCCTCCAGGCTGGGGCGTTCGCTCTCCCAGTCGCCGTCCACCGGCTGGTCGGTGCGGACCAGGGCGATGGCCCGGCGGCCGCTGACGCGCCGTTCGACGACGGACTCGGCCGGCAGGGCGGACTCCTGGGCGGCCGGCCCGGTGAGCAGCCGGTGTCCGTCGAGGATCTCCTCCAGGTCGCCGGTGAGCCGGATGCGTCCGCCCTGGACGAGGAGCAGGTGGTCGATGACGCCGTCCAGTTCGGGGAGGATGTGCGAGGACAGCACGATGGTGGCGCCGCGTTCGGCGGCGGCCGACATCAGGGTGCCCATCAGCTGGTGGCGGGCGAGCGGGTCGAGGTCGGCCATCGGCTCGTCGAGCAGCAGCAGGTCGGGGTGCTTGCCGAGGGCGAGGGCGAGGCAGACCCGGGTCCGCTGGCCGCCGGAGAGCGCGCCGATCCGGGCCTTGGGGTTCAACTCGCCCTGGTCGACGATCTGCTGGGCGAGCGACTCGTCCCACACCGGGTTGAGTTCGCGGCCCATCCGCAGCGTCTCGGCGACGGTGAGGCCGGGGTAGAGCGGCTTGTCCTGCGGCACGTAGGCGATCCGGGCGCGCAGCCCGGGGGCCCCGGCCTCGGCGCCGAGTACCTGCAACCGGCCTTCGGTGGGCGTGAGTTGGCCGGCGGCGAGGGCGAGCAGGGTGCTCTTGCCCGCGCCGTTGGGGCCCACCACGCCGCAGATCCGCCCGGCCGGCACGGTGACGTCGCAGTCGCGCAGCGCCCAGCCGGTCCGGTATTTCCTGCCGAGGCCGGTGGCCTCCAGGGCGGTTCCCGGGGTGGTCCCCGGGGCGGATTCCGGGGCCGCTCCCTGCGCGGCCTCCGGTACGGGCGCCGACGCGGGCGCCGTGGTCGTCGGGTTGTCCACCCGGTCCCCCCACTGTTCTCGGTTCGGTGTTGTGCGGGGCCTCAGGCCCCGGTGCGGCGGCGGCCCTCGGCCCCGCCGTCGGCGGCTTCGGCCGCGCTGCCGGTGCCGGTGCCGGTGGCCCTGGCCTTGGTGGCCCGGGCGCCGGCGGCCTGGGCTTCGGTGCCGGCGGCCTGGGCTTCGCTGCCGTCGGCCCGGCTGTCGGCCCCGGTCGCGAAGCGCTGTTCCAGGACGGACGCCATCAGCGCGGCGATGTCCTCGCGCTCCAGTCCGGCTCCCCTGGCCTGGTCCACCCATCCGACCAGGTCCGCGCGGAGCGGCCCGTCCGCCGCCGCCTCCGGCCGGGCGAGCGAGCGCCGGACGAAGGTGCCGAGCCCCGGGCGGGGTTCGACGAGTCCTTCGCGCTCGAGTTCGCGGTAGGCCTTCAGCACGGTGTTGGGGTTGATCGCGGTCAGCTCGACCACCTCACGGGCGGTCGGCAGCTTGTCTCCGGGTTGCAGCAGTCCGAGCCGCAGCGCCTGTTCGGTCTGCTGCACGATCTGCTGGTAGGTGGAGACGCCGCTGCGCCGATCGATGCGGTACTCGATCACCGGCATTCCGGCCTTTCACTAGTTCAATAGTGGAATAGTGGCCCACGGCGGCACGGGGGTCAAGCCGGACCGGGGGCTCCCGGCGGAGCGTTCCGCGAAGCGCTCCGCGGACCACTCCGTACGGGGCGCTTCAGGGGCGTCGCAGCAGGAGCAGGCCGTCCTGCTCGACCAGCGGCCGGTAGCCGTGTTCCCGGTAGACGGCCAGCATCCGGGCGGTGTCGGCGGTGGCGCACGGGGACAGCACGCTCGGGTCGCGCAGGTCGACGGCCACCCACTGCGGCTCCTGGCCCGTCGGCTGCCGGCACACCAGCGTGACCTGCGCCCGGGCGGTGAGCTGGGCGGCCAGCCGGTTGGAGGCGGCCACGGTGGCGCCGTCGGGTATCCGTCCGAGCAGCGCCCGGGTCTCGGTGAGCCTGGGCGAGGTGCGCCAGGCCTCGGGCATCACCACCTCGTGCAGGGGGTAGAGCGGCAGCGTCACCGCGGCCACCAGGGTGCTGACGGCGAGCGCGCGCCTGGCACGCCGTGTGTCGACGCGGCGCAGGACGTCCACCAGGGCCGCGAACACGATCGGCATCAGCACCGCGTTGCAGTGGTAACTGACGCCCCAGTAGTGCGAGTTGGTGGAGAGCAGTCGCCAGGCGAGGGTGGGCAGGCAGAGCAGGACGAGCGGCGAGCGCAGGCCGGCGAAACCGGCCGTGGCGGCAAGCAGGAACAGCAGCAGCCACGTCACCGGCGGCCGCCCGATCCGCAGCGCCGACGCCCAGAACGAGGACTGCCCGCCGCCGCCCAGCTACTGCCAGTAGTCGAAGCCCCCGGCCGGGTTGAACGACGGGAGCACGACGAGCACGGTGAGGGCGGTCGCGGCGAGGCCGAGGACGGCGAGGGCGAGCCCGGGCAGTGGGGACCGCCGCCGCTCCCGCCGGGCCTGCCAGGCGATCAGCAGCCCGACGGCGGCCACCGTCAGCCCCAGGTCCTCCTTGACCAGCAGCAGCGGCAGGGACCAGAGCGCGGCGGCGAGCGGGCGGCGCCGGCCGAGTGTGGTGGCGGCGCAGGCGAGCAGCGGGACGGCGAAGGCGATCTCGTGGAAGTCGTCGGCCGCGGCCCGGACGATCCCCCCAGGAGGCCCCGGTGGCGCAGCCGACGAGGAGCGCCACCCGCGGCCCGGCCACCTCATGGGCCCAGGAGCTCAGCGGGACGACGGCCAGCGCCATCAGCAGCGCCTGGGCGACGACGAGGGTGAGCGGGCTCGGGAGGGCCCGGTAGACGGGGGCGAGGACGGCGATCAGCGGGTGGAAGTGGTCCCCGAGCAGGTGGTAGCCGGGCCCCTTGAGCGGCACGATCGGCGCCTGCCCGTGGGCGTACGCCCGGACGGCCTGCTCGAAGATGCCCAGGTCGTAGGCCTTGGTGAGGCCGCGCCGGTGCCGGTTGACGGCGACGCAGGCGTGGAGCGCGGCGAACCCGGCCGCCAGGCCCCAGGCGAGCGGGGCGGAACGGCGGGCGCACGACCTCACGAGCGTCGCGAACGCCACGGACCTTGCGGGCATCGCGAACGCCACGGGCGCCACGGGCGCCGGGGGCGTCGCGGGCACCGTGGACGGCGCCGGGGGCACCGCGGACGGCGCCGGGGGCACCGCGGACGGCGCCACGGGCGTCGCGGGCCGCAGCGGCATCGCGGGCGCCGGCGTCGCCGGCGGGGCGGAGGTTCGGAGCCTGCGGGAGACGGAAGCGGGCATCGGCAAAGTACCCTTTCACTATTCGATTAGTGGAAGGGTGGTGGAACCCCGGGCAACCGTCAAACCCGGTCGGACGACGCCGACCGGGCCTTCGGGCTGCCCCTCCGGGGCCGCGATCCGGCTCACTCCGCCCAGTCGGAGCCCTTGATCACCTCCACGAAGTCACCGCGCTCGAAGCCCGGCACGAAGTGGGCGAGCACGTCCGCCTTGACGTTGCCGAAGGTGGTGTCCGGGCGGTTCCGGATCCCGGCGGTGAACACGGCCAGGATGCGGTTCTTGAAGTCGGGCCGCGGGTGGGCGGCGACCACGGCGGCACGCTGCCCAGCCGTGATCGCGTGGTAGCCGAGGCCCAGCATGTCCAGTTCCACACCCCGGGTGACGAGGGCGATCTCGGGCGCCATGTGCAGCGGGATCTCCGGGGTGGTGTGCAGGGCGATGGCGGTCCAGACCCGCTGCGCAGGCTCACCGGTGACGCCGTGGGACTCCAGGAAGCGGCGGGCCTCGTCGGCGCCGTCGACCTCGAACCGCTGGTCGGTCCGGCCGAAGCGGCTGGTGAGGCCGAGGTCGTGGAACATCGCGCCCACGTACAGCAGCTCCGGATCGAACTCCAGCCCCTGTTCGGCACCGCGCAGCGCGCCGAACAGGAACACCCGGCGCGAGTGGTCGAACAGCAGCGGCGAGGCCGTGTCCCGCACCAGCTCGGTCGCCTCGCGAGCCAGGGCGCTGTCCGGGATGCGCACGCCCGCGATCGTCTCCACCGTCTTGTTCGTCATGGTTTCCTCCGCCTTCACGACTGTTCGACCGACTCCTCCACCTTCGCCGCCGGGCGTAGGCTGGCGCCATGTCCGCACAGACACCCACACCTCGGATCCGGACATGACGTCCCGGGTCGCCTTCCTCGTCTTCGACGGCATGACGCTGCTCGACGTCAGCGGCCCGCTGGAGGTCTTCCACCAGGCCGGCCGGCTCGGCCACCCGTACGGGACCGTCCTGGTCTCCCCCGAGGGCGGCACCGTCACGGCCTCCAACGGAGTGACCCTGGCGGACACCGCCGCACCACGGGACGCCGGGGGGATCCTCGACACCCTGGTGGTGGCCGGAGCCGACCACCTGGCCGCCGAGGGCCCCGACGAGCCCCTGCTCGCCGCCGCGCGCGGCCTCGCCAAGCGGGCCCTGCGGGTCACCTCCGTGTGCAGCGGCGCCTTCGTGCTCGCCGCGCTCGGGCTGCTCGACGACCGCCGGGTCACCACCCACTGGCGCCACGCCCCGACCCTCGCCCTCCGCCACCCCCGGGTGCGGGTCGAACCGGACGCCCTGCACATCCACGACGGCCGCTACCACACCAGTGCCGGCATCACCGCGGGCATCGACCTCGCCCTCGCCCTGGTCGAACTCGACCACGGCGCCGAGGCCGCCCGGGCGATCGCCCGCGAACTGGTCGTCTTCATGCAGCGCCCCGGCGGCCAGTCGCAGTTCTCCACCGCCCTGGCCACACCGCCCGCCCGCAGCGACCTCCTGCGCACCCTCACCGACGCCGTCCTCGCCGACCCCGCCGCCGACCACAGCCTGCCCGCGATGGCCGCCGCCGCGGCCGTCAGCACCCGCCACCTCACCCGGCTCTTCCAGGCGGAACTGCACAGCACCCCGGCCCGCTGGGTCGAACGCGTGCGCCTCGACCGCGCCCGGCAACTGCTCCTCGACGGCCACGGCGTCACGGCCGCGGCGCGGCACAGCGGTCTGGGCAGCGACGAGACCCTGCGCCGCGTCTTCGCCCGCCACCTCGGGACGACCCCGACCGAGTACCGCAACCGTTTCACCACCACCCACGACCCGGCCGGTTGACGCCCGGCCCCCGGACACGTCCCCGGGCGGCTTGACCTTGACGCTACGTCAGGGTTGGACGCTTTCCCCATGACGAACGAGAGCGCTTCCGCCACCACACCCATGTCCCCGCCCGCAGCCACGCCCGCCTCCTCCTCCACCGACGCCGCTCCGCCGCACCCCCCGGTCGGCGGGTTCCAGGAGGTCGACGGCCGCCACCTCTACGTGCACCGGCAGGGCACCGGCGGGCCCGCCGTCGTCTTCCTGCCCGGCGCGAGCGCGATCGGTCTGGACTACTTCGGCGTCCAGCAAGGGGTTTCGCAGTTCACCACCGCCGTGGTGTACGACCGCGGCGGCACCGGCTACAGCGACGAGGTCGCGCTGCCGCGCACCGCCGACGACGTCGCCACCGAGCTGCACGAACTGCTGCGCGCCCAGGGCATCCCCGGCCCGTACGTCCTGGTACCGCACTCGCTCGGCGGCGCCTACGCCCACGGGTTCGCCCAGCGGTACCCGCAGGACGTGGCCGGGCTGGTCTGGCTGGACGCCTTCCACCGGAACTGGGACGACTTCGTGCCCGCCGAGGCGAGTCTGGCCGCCAGCGTACGGATGTCGCCCACCGAGGAGCAGCTGCGGCAGGCCCTGCCGGCCATCCGGCGGATGGCCGAGGAACTGCTGGTGGACTACCCGGCCGACGTCCGTGACGCGGTGACCGAGTACCACGTGAGCGAGCGCTGGATCCACGCCGGGATCGCCGAGCGCGCCTCGATGCCCGACCTGGCCGTCGAGCTGCGGGCCGGGGCCGATCTCCCCGACGTCCCGGTGATCGCGCTCACCCCGATGGGCATCGACCCCGGGCAGCAGGCGCTGATGTCCGCGGAGACCCTGCGGGCGATGCACGACGGCAAGGCCCGGCTGGACGCTGCCATGGTGAACGCGGTCTCCGACGGGGAACAGCGCGTCCTCTCCGACACCGGGCACAGCCAGCTCGTCTTCGAGCGCACCGACGCCGTCGTCCAGGCGATCCGCGACGTCGTCGACCACGCGCGCCGCCGCGCCTAGACTGCGCCCCGCCGCACCCCGGCGGGAACAGGATTCCCGCCGGGGACAGAAGCAGGAACAAGGGACAGGAACGGAGCCGGACGGTGCTCACGATCAGTCAACTCGCCGCGACCGCCGGTGTGACCGTGCGCACCGTCCGCCACTACCACCAGGTCGGGCTGCTGCCCGAACCCGGGCGCGACGGCTCCGGCTACCGCCGGTACAGCGCGCAGGCCGCGGTGGACCTCATCCGGATCAGGACGCTCGCCGACGCCGGGGTACCGCTGGCCCGGATCGACGCGCTGCTGCGGGCCCGGCCGGAGGAGTTCGCCGCCGCCGTCACCGATCTCGACGCCGAACTGCGGCGCCGGATCGACCAACTCGCCGAGCACCGGCGCCGGATCGCCGACCTGGCGAGCGGCGAGCGGCTCGCGCTGCCGCCCGAGGTGGTCGCCATCCTCGACCGGATGCGCGCGCTCGGGGTCAGTGAACGGTCCGTACGGCTCGAACGCGACACGTGGATCCTGTTGCAGGCCCTCGACCCCGAGACGATGCGCGACGGCATCCGGGCGAAAAACGCCGGCTTCGACGACCCCGAGACCACGCGGCTGTTCCTGCTCTGCGACCAGTCGCTCGACTGGGACCCGTACGATCCGCGCGTGGACCGGCTGATCGACGACCTGGACGCGTGGGAGATCAGCCACGGACGGAACAGCAGCCGGCCCACGAAGCAGGCGGTGATCTTCTCCCGGATCGCCGAGGCCTCGCCGGTCTGGCAGCGCATCCTCGACGTGCTGGCGCACCGCGCCAAGCAGCGCCACTCCGCCGGATCGGCCGGATCGGCCGGATCGGCCGGATCGGCCGAAGTCGCCACCATCACATCCACCGTCGCCACCTCCACCGCCGCCGCGGACACACCCGCCTCCCGGAAGCGTTGACGTCGGATTCACGCCAGCCCAACCCCCGCCCGCCCTGGTGGACTTCGGGCCATCGACCCACCGCCCACCACCGACGGGACCTCCGGCATGCCGACCGGCACCACCCTCCGCTCCGCTCCGCCCACCCCGAAGCCGCGCACCCGGGAGGGCGGCACCCTCGCCGTCCTCGCCGTGACGACCGGCGTCTTCTCCATCGTCACCACCGAGATCCTCCCGATCGGCCTGCTGACCCCGATCGGCGCCACCTTCCGGATCTCCGACGGCACGGCCGGGCTGATGATGACCCTGCCGGGCATCGTCGCCGCGGTGGCCGCACCCGTGGTCACCGTCGCGACCAGACGTGCGGACCGGCGGACCATGCTCTGCGCGCTGCTGGCAGTCCTCGCCCTGGCGGACCTGCTCAGCGCACTCGCCCCCGGCTACTGGGCCGTCCTGGCCGCCAGGGTCGCCCTCGGCCTGGTCATCGGGGCGTTCTGGTCGATCGGTTCCGGGCTGGCACCGCGCCTCGTCCCCGAGCACCGGCAGGCCCGGGCCAACACGTTGATCTTCTCCGCCGTGCCACTCGGCTCGGTGCTCGGCGTGCCGGCGGGCGTCTACCTCGGCTCCCTGGCCGGCTGGCGGACGGCCTTCCTCGCGATGGCCGTGCTGACCCTGCTCGCCCTGGCCGCCCTCCTGCGGTCGCTGCCCCCACTGCCGCCGCTCACCGCCACCGGGCCGGGCGTGCTGCGCGGACTGCTCGCCGGCCGGGGCACCCGGACCGGCATCGCGGCGACCTTCCTGATCGTGGTGGCCCACTTCGGCAGCTACACCTACGTCACCCCCTTCCTCGCCGACACCACCCACGCCGGCACCGGCCTGATCACCGCCCTGCTGCTCGTCTACGGAGCCGCGGGACTGCTCGGCAACGTGCTGGCCGGCGGACGGGCGGCCGGGGCCCTGCGTCCGGTGTTCGGCGCGGCGGCCGTCCTGCTCGCCGGCGCGGCCCTGCTGCTGCCGCTGCTGGGCACCTCGGGACCGGGTGCCGCCGTCCTGCTGACGCTCTGGGGCCTGGCGTACGGCGCCGTGCCGGTGTGCTCGCTCAGCTGGTTCCTCGCCGCGGCCCCGCACACCCCGGAGGGCGCCGGAGTGGTGTTCACCTCGGCGTTCCAGGCCGGCTTCTCGATCGGCGCGCTGGCCGGCGGCCTGGTGGTGGACCACTCCTCCCCCGCCACGGTCATGCTGCTCGGCGGGGCCGTCGCCCTGCTCGCCGCGGCCACCGTCGGGCGGTACGGCCACCGGGCCCGTCCCGAGCCGACACCCTGACGCGCCTGCGTCCCGGCCCTGGTCGTCGGCACGGTTCGTGGCGAGAATGCCGGGGTGCCGGCAGCCCGCCCGGCTCGCCGACGGTCTCCGAGCGGACGTCCAGTCCGGCCGCGACCGCCTCGGAGACCAGGTGCGGGATGTCCGAGTCGGCCGGCCC